>CABUJH010000009.1 GCA_902491895.1 uncultured Collinsella sp.
CGGAGCGCTTCTTGTTGTAGACGTGCTCGAGCACGGTGTAGTCGATGCCGTCGGGATCCTCGATCCAGCCGTGGGTGTCGGAGCAGGCGAGCACCTTGCCGCCGAGCTGGGAGACCTTCTGGACGGCGTAGATAGCGACGTTGCCGGAGCCATGAACGACGACGTTCTTGCCCTCGAAGGAGTCACCGCGGCTCTTGAGGTACTCGTCCACAAAGTAAACCAGACCGTAACCGGTGGCCTCGGTACGGGCAAGCGAGCCGCCAAAGGAGAGGCCCTTGCCGGTAAGGACGCCGGTCCACTCGTTGGTCAGGCGCTTGTACTGACCGAACAGGTAGGCAACCTCGCGGCCGCCAACGCCCAGGTCGCCGGCGGGAACGTCGGTGTTGGGGCCGATGTGGCGATAGAGCTCGGTCATGAAGGACTGGCAGAAGTGCATGATCTCGTTGTTGGACTTGCCCTTGGGGTCAAAGTCGGAACCGCCCTTGCCTCCGCCCATGGGAAGGGTGGTCAGGCTGTTCTTGAGGATCTGCTCCAGGCCCAGGAACTTGAGCATGCCCAGGGTGACCGTCGGGTTAAAGCGCAGGCCGCCCTTGTAGGGTCCAATGGCAGAGTTGAACTCGACGCGGTAGCCGCGGTTGACCTGGACCTTGCCCTGATCGTCGACCCAAGGGACACGGAACATGACGATGCGCTCGGGCTCGACGAGGCGCTCAAGCAGGGCGGCCTCCTCGTACTCGGGATGGGCGTCGAGCGCCGGCTGGATGGTGCCGAGGATCTCGGTCGCGGCCTGGATGAACTCAGGCTGCTCGGGATAGCGGGCCTTGAGCTCTTCGAGAACTTTCTGCGTGTAGCTCATGCTTCCTCCAATGATGGGAAACGAAAAGTGTCGGTCGCGGCACCCCATGCGCCGCGAGCTTTATCGTGTATGGATAATATCGCACTGTTGCGGGAAAGTTTCGCATAAGCCGACGAGCAGATGTTTCGTTTTGATTACGATGCAGGTAGAGGCGTTTTTGTGTGCCTGACATGCAAAACCCGTGTTTCAAACCTGTTTCGTCCACGTGTTCCAAACCACCACATTGGGGACAGGCACCTTTGTGGTGGTGCCGGTGGCTAGAGGACGAGCTGATGGTAGTCGGCGGGGGATATGCGGCCTTCGGTGGCAGCGCGGAAGGCGGCGAGCGCATCGCCCGAGAACGGCATGGCCCAGCACAGACCGCAACCTGCGGTAATTGAGCCGGGCAAAGGCATAATGCGCCCAGGCACGCCGGCATCCAGGCACAGCTGCTCGCATTCCATCACATCGAAGGTACTGTCAAACGACACGATAATCTTGCGCTCGCGGTCGAGAGCATCACCGGATGGGCCTTCGCGGTGTGCCTCACGATACGCCGCGGCGGCCGCTTCCTCTTCCGCAGTATGACCACAGCCACCGCAGCCGCAGGTACAGGGCTCGGAACCATCGCAAGTGCAAGGCTCTCCCGTGTCGGGGCAAATATCGTGAGACATGGCAACTCCAATCGTCTAGGCGAGTAACTCGGCCGCCGCAAACTCCTCGGGCGTATTGACGTTCTCGAAGCAGAGCGTCGAGCCCGCGGCCCTAACGATCTGCGGCTCATCCATATAACCAGCCTGAACGCGATTGATCAGGCAGCGAATGCGCTGGCGGTCGCAGGCGAGAAGCTCTTGGGCAACCGGCGCACACGCGTCACGGCGCCAGACGGCGCAAAGCGGCTCAATCCCCCGCTCCCCGCGCGGCACGCACACGTCGAGTGCCTCGGCCTCGACACAGCCGGCAAGGGCACCGATTAGCTCTGAAGAGACAAACGGCATATCACAGGCGACGATAGCAACGAGAGGCAGCCGGGCCGCAGTCAGCGAACTCGCGATGCCGCGCATGGCGCCCGCCGGCCCCTCAAGGTCCGACACTATTCGCGGCACCAGGCCGCCAAACGCGCGCTCCTCAAGGTAGGCAAGCTCGCTGGGACGCGAAGTCGTCACGACCAACTCGCCGGCAACTGTCGCCAGCCGACCCAGCACGCGCTCGATGAGCGGTTCGCCGCAAAACGTCATGCGCGCCTTATCGCGGCCCATGCGTGAGGACAGCCCGCCCGCTTGGACGACACAAGAAAGATCGGCCCGTCTTACGGTAGTCATACGGCAAACCACCCCCATCGGCATGCTCAAAACCCGGCATGCGAAGCCAAATACCGTCGCCGATAAAGCGAGCGGCACGGCAAACCCATGCAAAAACAAAACAGCGCCTTTGCGGCACGCAGCAAGACCGCGAGCACAAAAGCGCTGGTAGCGTATGGCGGGAACGTATGTGAATCGAACACATCCAAGACGTTTTGCACGCCTCGCAACGGTTTTGAGGACCGCGGAGCCCACCGGAGCCCATCCGTTCCCAAGTGCGGCGGTATTTTACCAAACCGAGCAGCCAATCTAGCGCAGGGAGCGCAGGCCGCCGGCGTCCTTGTCGAGCACCGTAAAGCGCACGGCATCCAGGTGCTCCAAGATGCTGATGGCACGTTTGCGCGACACACCCAGCGCCTCGCGCAGCACGCTCGTGGTGGCAGCACCGCCGGCTTCGGCGATGACGGCGGCGACGAGCTCGCGCGCGTGAGCCTCAGCGGCAGCGGACAGGGCAACGTCGCGCTCGACCTTAACGATCGAGCGGTTGAGCGAAAGCTCGCGCAGGGCACGCGTCATGGCGTCGCGGCCGAGCTGCAGCTGTTCGCCCACCTCGGGAAGCGCCGGTGCATCGAGGCCGGCTTCGTCCAGCAAGGCAACGATACGTTCGCAGGCCTCGCGCACCACACGCGCCGCGGCGGCAGCGGAGTGCGGGTCGAATACCTCGGCACCCTCGGCGGCGCACACGCCACGCGAGCAGCCCTCGGCAATCAGAGCCGCGGCAACGACTTCATCGGCGGCAGGCCACGCAGCATGGGCGACGGCGCCGGGCGTAAAGCCCGTCTCCTTAGGAGACGCTGTGTGCATGGCTGACAGGGTCGCCGCCAGTGCGTCCATCGCAGCGTCGAGCACAGCGGCATTCGTATACAGCGTACCGCCCGAGCCGGCAAGCTCGCGAACAACACCTCGCGCCACCAACCCGTGCAGTGCGGCATCGGCCTCGCCGACACCAAGATCCAAAGCCTCGGCAACAACAACCGCCGTAACCGGCAGCGTCTGCAGCGCCAGCCAAGCGCCCACACCGCCCGCGATATCGCCGGACTCGATCGTCGCATACAGCGCACGCTCTCCTTCGGCAAGCTCGCGCGAGCGACGGCAGCGCGAAAGCAGCACACGCCCGCCGCCAATAAGCATAACGGGCGAATACGACAGCACCACGGCATGGTCTCCGGCTCGCAGCGGCAGCGGCTCCTCCAAGCGCACCTGTACGGTACGGGTCTCGCCCACCGCCATGGGGGCCTCGCCCTCCAAAAGCATGATGCGGCCGCCGACCTCGGCCGTACCCGCCATCACGTGCACACGCGCACCCGACTCGAGCACGCGCGGCTTGGCTCCCTCGCGACCCAAATACGTAAACGCCATCATAAAGCGCAGCGTCTGGCCAAAGCGACCCGCCACACTGAGCATCTCACCGCGATCGAGCGCGGCGACGCCGTCACCAACCAGGTTGAGCGCCACACGCTGACCGGGAAGCGCCTGCTGCGTGTCGCCATGCACTTGGATCCCGCGTACGCGGCAGGCCGTGCGCGACGGCAGCGCGACGAGCTCATCGCCCACCGCAACCGGCGCATCGTGCAGTGTCCCTGTCACGACGGTGCCGGCGCCCTTGATCGTAAAGCAGCGGTCAATCGGCAAGCGCGGCGCAGCATCGGTGCGCTCGGCACGGTCGCGGCAGGAATCCCAGCAGGCACCGACCTGATCGTCAAGCGCGGCCAGCAGCGCGTCAATCCCCTCGCCGGTCTTGGACGACACGGGGACCATCGGCGCGCCCGCAAACACGGTACCCGACAAAAAGTCATCGACATCGAGCTCGGCAAGCTCGGTCATCTCGGCGTCGGCCAGGTCGCACATCGTCAACGCGACCACCATATGCGTAACGCCCAGCAGCTCCAGCACATGCACGTGCTCGCGGGTCTGCGGCATCACGCCCTCGACAGCCGAAACCACCAGCACCGCCACGTCGATGCCCGTGGCGCCCTGCACCATGGCGCGCAAGTAATGCGCGTGGCCCGGCACGTCGACCAGGCCAACGATCTTGCCGCTCGGCAGTGCCAGCTCGCCAAAGCCCAGCTCCACGGTCATACCGCGACGGCGCTCAACCTCCAGACGGTCGGGATTCTTGCCGGTCAGCGCCTCGATCAGTGCCGACTTACCGTGGTCGACGTGACCCGCCGTGCCAACGATAACGGGACACTCCACCAGCGCTTTAACCTCACTCATCGAGCAATCGCCTTCTTAACGCACGCGACGAGCGTCGTTGCCGTCGTCTCGATATCGCGGTCGCCCACGAGCGTACGCACGTCAAACAGAATGCGGTCATGCGAGGCGCGCGTGACGACCGGCGTGTCGAAATCTTGGACGAGCGAGCGCTTGAGCGCGTCAACGGAAAGACGCTCATCGACAAGACGCACGGCAACGCACATGGTGGGCAGCTCGACGGTAGGCAGCGAGCCGCCGCCAGGAGTCGACGACTCCTCGACGATTTCCACCTGCACGGCACACGGGCAGCCAGCCTTATCGAGACCCGCCACCATCAGCTCGCGCAGCTTACGCGCGCGACGATCCAGATGAGCCTGCGGCAGCGTAAGCATGTTGAGCACCGGCACCTCGCGATGGGCCACATCCGCCCCATCCATGTAAATGCGCAATGTGGCCTCGAGCGCCGCCAGCGCGAGCTTGCCCGGACGCAGGGCACGCATAAGCGGATGCGACCCGCAGGCCTGGACCAGATCGCGACGACCCATGATAATGCCCGCCTGTGCAGCACCGAGCAGCTTATCGCCCGAGCACGACACGATATCGAGCCCCGCCGCGACCGAAGCCGGCGTGGGCTCCTCACCGCCGCGCACCAGGATGTCATCGGGCAAAAGTGCGCCCGACCCTTGATCCTCGTAGAACAGCAGGCCATGCTTGTGGGCCAGGGCGGCAAGCTCCCGAGAGCCCACCTCCTCGTGGAAGCCCTCGATGCGATAGTTGGAAGGATGGACCTTGAGGATCATCGCCGTATCGGGCGTGATGGCGCGCTCGTAGTCGCTCAAATGCGTGCGGTTGGTGGCCCCGACCTCGACGAGCTTGGCACCCGAGGCCTCCATAACATCGGGGATACGGAAGCTGCCGCCGATCTCGACAAGCTCGCCGCGGCTGACGATGACCTCCTTGCCCGCGGCATGGGTCGCCAGCACCAACAGCACGGCGGCCGCGTTATTGTTAACGACCAGCGCGTCCTCGGCACCGGTAAGCGAACGGATGAGCTGCGCGGCGTGCTCCTTGCGCGACCCGCGCGAGCAGGTGTCCACGCTGTACTCGAGTGTGCTGTAGCCGCGCGCGACCTCGGCCACGGCCTTGGCGGCCGACTCCGCGAGCGGGGCTCGACCCAGATTGGTATGGATGACCACGCCTGTCGCGTTGACGGCAGGGCGCAGGCTCGGCAGCGCGGAGCGATGCGCACGCCATTCGATGGCCGAGGCCAGCTCGCGCCTGGAACGCGGGGCGGCACCGGCACGAATTGCGGCGCGCTCCTCGTCGAGCTCGGCCGTGACGGCGGCATGGACCACCGCGTCACAGGTCTCCCCCGCCGCCTTCATAACCGGCCACTCTGCGAGCAGCTCGTTGACGGAGGGGATGGCGCGCAGGCGGGCGCGCACCTCATCGGACATGTTCTGGCTATCGCTCATGTGCGGCCTTTCAAAACCAAAGGTGAATCAATCGTTCGAATGTCAAACTATCAGCCAATTCGATCAGCTGAGTCAATTACTCGCTATTATCCTCGCGCGCCGCGATCTTTTCCACGCGAACGGCGTTTTCCTGGGTGAGCGCAGCGCCCGTCAACGGGTCCCAACGCAACGGCGTATGGTCGAGCGGCCCGACACCCAGGGCCTGCCGGCCGCCACTCTTAGCACCGAAAGCGCGTCCGCCGGGAGCGGCCGAGGTGAAGATGCACGCCGGATGCAGATAGGGCGTCGTCTCCACACGCACGCGGTCGCGGCCCATATCGCTCACGAGCTCGACGATCTCGCCGTCGGCGATGCCCATGCGCGCAGCGGCATCGGCATTCATCTGCACGGCATCCAGGTCCGATCCAGCCTCGGCGGCACCCTGGGCCGCAAGCCTGCGCGAGGTGTGCGACTCAAAGGGACGGTTACCGCTAATGAGGCGAAACATCCCCGGGCCAGGCTCCACCATGGGAGCGATCCAGTTGGGTACACGACCCATGCCGGCTCGTTCCCATACGTCGCTTGCCAGCGCAATCTTGCCGCCGGCAAGCGGAATCACCGGCTCACCCGTGCGCGTCGGCAGCGTTATGCCCGTATCGGCCCAGCCGCACTCCATGAGCTCGTCCAGATTGACCCCAAAAGGCGCCACCTGGGCAGCCGCCAGATCGTCAGACGTAAACTGGAAGTACTCGCCCACGCCACACGCCTGCGCCAGACCGGCAAAAATCTCCCGACCGGGACGTGTGTCGTCATGCTGCACAGGCAGCACGGCGTTGCGGTAGAACACGCGCGAATCGTTGGCGCCCACGACCGTCCCCACGCCGCGGTCGGCCTCCAGATACGTCACGTCGGGCAGCACGAAGTCGGAAGCGCGCGCCGTCTCGGACCAGCGAATATCAATCGTCACGAGCAAGTCGAGCTGCTGCAAGATGCCCAACCAAGCCTGCGCATTGCCATAGCCCGCACCGGGGTTACTGGCATAGACGATGAGCCCACGCAAATCGCCGGCAAGAATCGACTGGCCGATGGTCGTGCACAGACCGCGCTCGGGGTCGACGAGCGGATAGCGTTCGGACCCCAACTTGGGCTCACGTGGCATCGACGGCGTCGCGAAACGCGCAGGGTCCAAATCGCCCAACGCAAGCGGTGTGGGCGGGTTGAGGGCACCGCCCGCATGTCCGATGCAGCCCAGCAGCACATCGACCAAACAGATAGCGCGCGCGGTCTGGGTGCTATTGGCATACGCGATACCGATGCCACCATGAAAGCCTGCATCCACCACAGCGGCAGGCGCGGCGGCAGCGAGATCGCGCGCCGTGGCGACAATCTCTGCGGCCGGCACGTCGCACATCGACTCGGCCCACTCGGGCGTCCAAGCACTGGCCGCCTGCGCCAGCTCGTCAAAGCCTGTGGCGTAGCGGTCCACGAACTCGTGATCGTACAGGTCCTCGGCTACCAGCACATGTGCGATACCCAGCAGCAACGCCAGATCGCATCCAGGACGTACGCGCAGCCAGCGGTCGGCAAGCGCGGCCGAGCCGCTGCGCCGGGGATCAACCACGACGATCTTCGCCCCGCGCCGGCGCGCATCGTTGAGCGCGTCAACGGCCCCCATCGTCGACGAATCGACAATGGAACGCCCCAGGTACATGATGCAGTCGGTATGCGCAAGGTCGGAGGCGGGGCTATAGCCCAGGCTGTGCTCCCAACCGGTAAGTCGGCTTACCTCGCAGGCGCCGTCGGCACCGTACACGTTGGGCGAGCCCAGCGCATGCATAAAGCGATACGCCCAGTAACGGTCGAACGAGGGCACGCCGAGCGTCATGCCCAGCGCACGAGACCCGTGCTCATCAACAATCCCCAAAAGGCGCTCGGCAATCTGCGCGAGTGCTTCGTCCCAGCTCACCGCATCGAACCCCGAGCCATCAGCTCGGCGGCGCATGGGATGCAAAATCCGATCGCGCTCGTCAAACGGCATTGCCAGGCGATGCCGTCCGCGGGCGCACAGGGCACGCGCCGCACACGGATGCCCCGCAACCGGCAACTCGGCCACCACACGCCCATCCTCAACATGGGCCGCAAAGGCGCAATCGGCATAGCATCCCCCGCATGTCGTCACCACGGAGCGACCGTCATGCATAGCACTCGATGCCATCTCGATTATTCCTTCCAACTCAGGGGCTCAACCCCACCGCACCACAGCTCTACCAACAGCTGCCGCGACGCAAAGCCCGCAGTATCCACCGCAGCAAGACACGAAGAGCCTCCCAAAAGGCAAACGCCCCCGGGAGGCCCGTACGTCATTTCGGCTTATTACGCCTCGGACTTCTTGGCGTAGATAAACCAGTAGCCGAGCGCGATCAGAACCGCGCCGCCCACGATGTTGCCCAGCGTGGCGGCGGATAGGTTAAACGCAATGCCCGCGACGTTGAGGGCATCGGCCCCGGCAACCTCGGCACCATAACCGCACGCGTGCATCACGGCGCCCATGGGCAAAAAGTACATGTTGGCAACGCAGTGCTCAAAACCGCAGGCCACAAAGGCGGCGATGGGCAGCAGAATGCCCACGACCTTATCGACCACGGTCTTGCCGGCGGTACCGATCCACACGGCCAGGCACACAAAGATGTTGCACAGGATGCCGCGGAAGAAGATCGTTACCCAGTCGATCGTCACCTTGCCGGCGGCGACGCTCACCATGGAGTTGGCGACCGCCTCGCCGTTGAGCTTATAGATGCCGGCCATGTACACCAAAAAGACGATGAACAGGGCACCGACAAAGTTACCGACCCATACGACAACCCAAGCCTTGAGCATCTGGACCAGGGTGATCTTTTTGCTCTTGAGCGCGCAGACCATAAGCGAGTTGCCGGTGAACAACTCGGCGCCGCACACTAGCACCAGCACCAGGCCCAGGCAAAAACACAGGCCGCCCACGACGCGCTGAGCGCCCCAGCCCAGCGTGCTATCGCTCAAGAACACGGTAAAGAACAGGCCGCCGAAGGCGATGAACGCGCCGGCGAACATTGCCAACAGAAAGGCCTTAGCGACCGGCAGGTTAGCCTTGGTCACGCCGGCGGCCTCGGTCTTGGCCTCGATCGCGGCGGGCGCCAGGCAATCGGGAGCGGGATACTCCACCTTGGAATCTGCCATGTCAATCACTTCTTTCCTAACAAAATGGAACAAGTGCTCCTACTGCTCTTGCCCCAAGCGGACAAAGTGGGAAAAGTCGTTGGCGGCCACGGCGTCGTACACGGCGTCGACGGCCTCAAAGACCTCCGGGGACATGGGGTTATAGAACTCCGTATCGCCCGGCTGGATCCCTATGAAGACGATATCTTCGCACGATTGCTCAATCTCTTCGATCAGAATCGATAAAGGAAGCGAATGCGTGGTGAACATCGACTTACGGGCCACATCGCGCTTGTCGAGCAAACGGATGGACCCGACGGGCAGCGCCATATCGGCGGCATCGACCAAGACCAGACGCGGCGGACCTCGATGATGTCGTCCTCGGGCGTCTGACCGCCGTCGATGGTGTACCAGCCGGCAAGCGGCGCGTCCTCCATCTTTTTGGAGAGCACGGGGCCGGCGGCATCGTCGGCACGCAGCACGCTTCCTGCCGTGAGCACGATACCCGCAAACGGGGCGCCGTTCACACGACCATCCACAACGCGACCCATTACTGCAGCCTCCCCGTCAGATACACGCCCGAGACATCGCGCACGCGTTCCACCAGATCGCGAAACTTCATCAGAAACGCGACCTGCTGGGCATGCAGGCCAAAGTCGTCATCGAACACCGAGATGCCGGCCTTGGCCGAGCCGCGAAAACCGCGCTCGTCGAGCAGCGCATCGCAGGCCTCGAGCAGCGACGGCACCGCCGCCTTGTCGAGCTGGCACTCGCCAAAGGAGCGGATGGCCTCAAACTTGGTTTTGGCCTCCCCCTCAGGCAGCGCGTCGACGAGCGAATAGAACACGTTCAACGGCACCGACAGACGCGGCTCAAAGCAATCGAGCACGCCGGTGTGGTGGCCCACGGCGAGCGTGTAGTACAGCACGTCGCAGGCCTCCTGGGGAACGTCTTCCTCGGTCTCCACAAACTTACGCGTGAGCTCATAGAAGACCACCTGGTCGGGCGCGTGGCCCAGGCAGGGATCGGCGACGCCCTCGGCGGCCTCGTCGCTTGCGCGCGAGGCATCGCCAAAAGAGCCACCGAGCATGCCGGGGCCCGCAAAGTAACCAGAGCGGTCCGTGAGCTCCATCTAGCGACCTCCGGCCAGCACCAGATCCTGCAGCGCCGAGTAGACCTCAACGCGGCGCGGATCGTCCTGCTTATCGATGAGCAGCGCCATGGCACCGCGAATATCGCCCTTGGGCGCGCCCTCGAGCGTATCCATAAACTCGTTGGCCAGGTCGCGACCGTAACGGTAGCCGCTCATGGCACGAGCCTCGCGCTCGATGGCCACGCGCAGCTTGTACGGCACGCCGGGGTGCAGGATATCGGCCTGCTCGCCGGCGGCCTCCACCGTGGTCTCGGCATGGAGCTTTTGGTCCAGTAGACCGAGTGCCATGGCAAAGCCGTAGACGGTCTGCGCGGGGCTGGGCGGGCAGCCGGGAATATAGACATCGACCGGCAAGATCTTGTCCGTGCCGCCCCAGACGCAGTAGTTGTCGTAGAAGATGCCGCCGGTGCAGCCGCACGCGCCATAGGACACCACGATCTTGGGATCGGGTGCGGCCTCAAAGGCGCGCAGGGCCGGCATACGCATGGCACGCGTCACGGCACCGGTGTACAGCAGCACGTCGGCGTGACGGGGCGAGGGCACGACCTTGATGCCAAAGCGCTCGACGTCAAAGACGGGCGTGATGGAACCGAAGATCTCGATCTCGCAGCCGTTGCAGCCGCCGCAGTCAACACGGTAGACGTACACCGAGCGCTTGATCTTCTTAAGAAGGGTCGCCTTGGCCTTCTCGATGCTCTCGTCGAGCTCGATCTTGGTCGGGCGGTACTGAAGCCGCTCGGGCAAAAGCGTGGGTTCGGCCATGGTTACTCCTCCTTCGTATCAAAATCCATGATGATGCCCTCGACCGGCGCAGGACCGGCAGGAATCTCGGGCGCATCGGGGTTGAGCTCGCGGTCGATATACTCCGGGTTCACGCCGTGGCCGCCCAGATACTCCATGCCGGGGCCCTGGGGCTCACCGGACGCAAGCGTCTCGTTGGCAGCCATGCCGGCAGCGTTGCCGGTCTTTACGGCCGAGGCGGCGCGCAGGGCGTCGAGCTCGCGCTTGCACTCCTGGCACATACCGACGGTACGGGCAGCCTGGATGGCCTCCATGCCGCCGGTCTTTTGCAGCAGGCGCTTGGCGTAGTCGATCTCCTTGTGCGGGGCAAACGGCTTGCCGCAACGCGAGCAGTGCTCGAGCGTATAGACACTCTTGCTGGTGAGGTCGTCCTTGCTCATGACAGCCAGCTCAAACTCCTCGGTGAGCTTGATGGCCTCCATGGGGCAGGCTTCCTCACAGCGGCCGCAAAAGATGCAGCGACCGTAGTCGATCGACCAGGTGATGGTATCGGCCGCAAGGTCGGTGTCCATGCGAATGGCATCGGCCGGGCACGCCACGCCGCAGGCTCCGCAGGCGATGCAGAGCTCGGCATTGTGCTCGGGCTTGCCGCGCATGTCCTTGTTGGTGGGGAACGGCGCAAACGGGTACTTGACCGTCGCGTCGCCGGCCTTGGCGTTAACCTTCCAAAGCTTCAGCATATTAGAGCGCCTCCTCATCGAGCGGGGCGGCCATGGTGCCCTCGCCCGCAAGCGGCGACTTGTCGCGCCAGACGTTCTCGAACTGCTCCTTGTCAAGCACGTGGTCGCGCTTGGCGGCGACATCGGTCACCGTCACGCGGTCGGTGCAGGAGTAGCACGGGTCGAGCGAGCCGACGATCAGCGCAGCGTCGCCCACGGTGTTGCCGCGGAACATGTAGCGCAGGACCGGCCAGTTGCTGTACGTGGCGGCCTTGGCGCGCCAGCGGTAGCACTTCTGGTTATTGCCGAGCATGGCCCAGTGCACGTCCTCGCCGCGCGGCGCCTCGGTGGCGCCGATGGCGTACTTGTGCGGGGTGTACTCCCAATCCGTGGTGAGAATGGGGCCCGACGGGCAGTTCTCGAGCATGGTCTCGATCATGTCGATCGAATCGTAGACCTCCTGGATGCGAACGGCGGTACGGCCGAAGGCATCGCAGGTGTCGGCCGTGGCGGCGTGCATCTTTTGGACATCCGGATCGGCGTAGCCGTCGAAGGGATGGTCAAAGCGCACGTCGCGGGCATAGCCCGAGCCACGCATGAGCGGGCCGACCGGCGAGAAGTCGCGTGCGATCTTGCGGTCCAAGATGCCGATACCGCTCGTACGCTCAATGAAGTTGGGCGTGGAGAGCAGCATGTCGACGAGCTCCTGAACCTCGGAGCGCAGCTGGTGAATGGTCGTGAGCGTGGAGAGCTTCTGCTCGGCCAAAATGTCGCGACGCACGCCGCCGATCACGTTGAGGCCGTAGGTCTTGCGGTGACCAGAGAGCTTCTCGGCCAGGTCCATGGACTTCTCGCGGACGCGGAAGAACTGCTGGAAGCCGGAGTCGAAGCCCGTGTAGTGCGATGCCAGGCCAATGTTGAGCAGATGCGAGTGCAGACGCTCGACCTCGAGCATGATGGCACGGATGTACTGGGCGCGCGGCGGGACATGAATGCCCTGGGCGCGCTCGACGGCCTCGGCATAGGCCACCGAGTGGGCGCAGCCGCAGATGCCGCAGATGCGGTCGGCGAGGAACGTCACGGCGTCATAGTTCAGGCGCGTCTCGGCGACCTTCTCCATGCCGCGGTGCACGTAGAACAGACGGTAGTCGGCGTCGACGATCGTCTCGCCCTCGACGAACAGACGGAAGTGGCCGGGCTCGTCGGAGGTAATGTGCAGCGGGCCCATGGGGACGAGCGTCGTCTCCTTGCCCTTGGTGTCGGCCAAGAACTCGTAGTTTTCCATGTCGCTCGCGGGAGCGGGACGGAAGCGGTAGTCCATGGAGTCCTTGCGCAGCGGGTACAGGCCGCTGGGCCAATCGTCGGGCAGCACCAGGCGGCGACGATCGGGCAGACCCTCGGGGATCAGGCCGAACATATCGCGCAGCTCGCGCTCGCCCCACACGCAGGCGGGGACGAAAGGCGTCACGGACGGGAACGTCATCTTGGCGGGATCGACCTCGGTGCGTACGGTCACCCAGCCGGGGTCCTCCCCCTCCATGGAGATGACGTAGTACACGGCGTAACGGCCGCACAGGCTGCGCTCATCGTTGCCGATGATCACGGGAATCCAGCCGTAGCGCTCGTAGTACAGGTAGTGGACGGCCTCGGGCAGCTTGTCCTGCTTGACGGTAATCGTCAGCTGGTCCTCGCACTGCCACTCAACCTTCTCGATGCAGCCCGGAACGGCGCGGCGCAGGGCCTCGACATGGCTCTCGCAGCGGCGGGCATACACCTTGTTCTCAGTTTCAATCATTCGTTACTCCACCTCGCTCTGAGCGGTCTCGGTACCGAACACAGCGCGGTACATCGGCGTTGCGTGAAGTTCCTCGGTGCTCTGCTCGAGCACGATGCCGGTCGCGGTCTCCACACCGTGCACGAGAGGCAGCGGGGTGGCGATGCCAAACCACAAGATCATGACAGCCAGGATGATTTCGGGAATAAGCATGAGCGCCGGGGCCTCATGCTTGCCCATGCCCTGGGGCGCATGGCCGAACACCGACTTGAGTGCGATGCGGGTGAGCGCGGAGATGGCCACGGTAAGACCGAGGGCGACCACGACGACCAGCCACATGGGACCGGCAGTAACACCGGCGACAAAAGTCAGGAACTCGGAGATAAACATGCCAAAGGGCGGGAAGGCACCAAGGCCGAGCAGCGCCAGGATGGCGAGCGCGGCGGTTGCGGGGGCAACCTCGACGACGCCCTGGATCTTGGCCAGGCTACGCGTGCCAAAGGCGTGCTGGATGTTGCCGGACACGCAGAAGGCAAGCGTCTTGGTAAAGCCGTGGAACACGCAGTGCAGCAGGGCCGCGGCGATACCCAGCGGGCCACCGATACCCAGGCACAGGGCGATAACGCCCACGTTCTCCACAGACGAGTACGCAAAGCGGCGCTTGAGGTCGTCCTGGCGAAACATCGAGAGTGCCGCCACCAAAATGGACAGCGTGCCGACGATCAGCAGCAGAAGTTGCGGATACTCGGCGCCCACGGCCTGGATGGTAAAGCCGTAGAAGCGCATGATCACGAGCATGGCGCACTTGAGCAGCACGCCCGAGAGCAGGGCCGAGACAGGGCTCGGGGCCTGGGAGTGGGCATCGGGCAGCCAAGTGTGCATGGGGAACAGGCCGGCCTTGGTGCCAAAGCCGATCACGATAAACGCAAAGGCGAGGCGCATGAGCGTCGGGTCGAACTGGTCGGCATACGGCAGCACGCACGACAGGAATGCGGCCTCGTGGGCGTTGGGAATCACGTCGGCGGCGTTGGCGTAGATCAGCAGCGTACCGAACAGGCCGAAGGCCACGCCGGCGGTGCAGACCATCGCATACTTCCAAGAAGCCTCGAGGGCCGTCTTGTTCTTGTAGATACCCACGAGGAACACGGTGGAAAGCGTGGTTGCCTCCACGGCGGCCCACGTGAGGATCATGTTGTTGGACAGGCACGCGAGCAGCATGGTGAACACAAACAGGCTAAACAGCGCAAAATACTGCTTGGCGCGCTCGGCGGGCATGGAGCCCTCCTCGATATCGGCCTTTACATAGGGCAGCGAGAACAGCCCGGTAAGAAAACCGATAAAGCCGATGAGCAGCACAAAGATGGCGCCCAGCGAATCGAGGTGGAACCACAGGCCAAGAGCGCTCGCGGTGTCGCCGCTCATAAGGACGTCACCGGCCGTCACAATCGACAGCACCAGGACGGCTGCGACGGAGACCAGGTTGAGACCGGCAAACACGTTATAGGACGTGTTCTTGGGCAAAAACGCCATGACCAGCGAGAACACCAAAGGAGTCGCGAGCAGGGCGAGAATCAACGTTTCCATGGACTACCCCCTCAGCTCGGACAGGTCGCGCGCATCGAGCGAGTGGGAGTCGTCCCAAATGCGACGCACGACGATGGACATGATGATGACGGCAAAGATGGCGTCGGTGGCGATACCGATCTCGATGATCTCGGGAGCGGTGGGGGCCAAAAGCGCGAGCGTCACATGGCTGCCGTTTTCCATAAGGCAGTATCCAAAGATCTGCTTCATGATGTTGCGCTGCGAGATGATGCAGGTGAGGCCCACAAAGAAGTGAGCGAAGCTAATAGCGAGCGCAGGCGTAGCGACCTCGGCCGTGGGCAGGCTGATCTGCGTCACGACGGCAAAGCAAATCGCGACCTCCACGGCGATGATGCAAATGGCCCACGCGGGCTTAAGGCCGGCCTTGAGCGATGCGTCGCTCGGCTCGCCCATCTTCTTATACGCACGGTTGAGGATATATGGGACCAGGACGACCTTGGTGATAAAGGCAGATCCAGCCCACATAAGCAGCTCCTGCGCACCGGTGGTGACACCGAGCGTGGCGAGCAGACCCACGAGCACCAGCGACTGCACCGCATACCAGCTGATGGCGTGCTTGATGTTCTTTGAGACGACCACCATGGTGGACGTGACGATCAGAAGGCCGCCAAGGATGTTGACGATCGAATAACCCATGTCGTTCTACCTCCTAACCGATCCAGCTGGCCGAAAGCGGGCCGCTGACGATAACCATGATGATGAGCACGATGAACACGAACGCCATCGCGCGGGGAAGCGGGGCTCCCGCAGCGACCTCGTCGCTCGGCTCGCCGGGCAGGCAATAGCCCATCCACTTGAGGAACCAGGCGAAGGTGGCGACGGTCTCGGCAACCATGATGCACACGAGCACCAGAATCGCGACGTTGCCGGCACCCACAGAAAAGCCGCCGGCGATGATCTGGAACTTCGAGAAGAACGTGTTCATGGGCGGCACGCCGGCAATGGCGAGCGCGGCGACACCAAAGCCCACGCCCGAGATCGGGTACTTCTTTACGATGCCGCGAAGCTTGGGCAGCATGCGCGTGCCAAGGGTAAAGGAGAACGAACCGGCGATCAGGAAGAACAGGGTCTTGGCGAAGGCGTGGTTAAAGATGTGGCACACGGCACCGTCAAAGGCCAGCTGGCTGCCAAAGACCGAAAGGCCCAGACCAAAGAACACATAAGAGAGCTGGGCGATCGTGGAGAAGGCCAGCAGGCGCTTCATGTCCTTTTGCGGCAGGTACATAAGGAAACCAAAGAGCATGGTGACCATGGCGTCGATAATGGCGACCCAGCCCACGATCTCGGGAATCTCGCCGGCAGAGACGAGTGCACGCGCGAACACGCACACGCCGACCTTAACCATCGAGGCACCATGCAGGTAGGCCGAAACAGGCGTCGGCGCCTCCATGGCCGAAGGCAGCCACATGTACATGGGGACCTGTGCGGACTTTGCCCAGGCCGCAAACAGCACGAGCAAAAGGACGATAGCCTTGAGCTTGGCGTCGAGGCCGGCAATCGCGGTAATGGCGAAGGTGCCGGTGTGGGCAAACACGATGGCGGCGCCCAGATACAGGCCGAGCGCACCGATATGCGTAATGATCAGGGCCTTCATGCCGGCCTTCTTGGCCGTAGGCGACATGTAGTAGCTAATGAGGCCCCAAGAACACGCACCCGTGATCTCAAAGAACACGAGCTGGCCCAAAAGGGTCGAGCTGTACACGAGGCCGGCCATGGCGCCGATGAAGGTCGCGAGGTACGCGTAGAAGCGACGACGCGGTGCATCGGGATGCTCACGGTTATTCTCGCTCATATAGGGAATCGAATAGATCACGACAAGCAGGCCGATGCCCACAAAGGCGGGCGCGAGCAGCGTGCTCATGCGATCGAAGGTGAATCCCATGACGAGGGTCTGCCCAAACGAGATCAGGGGGACCTGCGTGTCGGGCATGCCGGCGCCAGCGAAATTCGCGGCGAGGGCGATGGTGCAGACCGTCGAGACGGCGGCACCCAAAACGCTGAACCACTTGGCGTACGGACGGGGGAACAGGGCGACGAGCACCGAGGCCACCATCGGGGCCGCGATAGCGACCAAGCCGAGAAGGGACAGACTGACTGCAAATGACATTGTTTCTCCCTTCTCCTACACGCCGACGACCACGAAGACAAACGCCAGTACGGCGATGCCCACGACGGCCCAAGTCTGATTACCGAGAACCTTAAAACGCGAGCGCGAGCAGGAGTTCTCGATCACGCCGCACACGACAAAGTCGATCAGGCACTTCACCAGGAAGATGACTGCGCCCAGAACGGCGGCGGCGCCCACGGTCGCGGGCTCGCCCCAGGGGACGAAGATCGCGCAGAACCAGGCGACGACCAGGACCTGTTTCATGGACATGGCAAGCTTGGCCATCGCAAGCGACGGGCCGGAAAGCTCGGCGAGCGGGCCTTCCTGAAGCTCCTGCTCGGCCTCGGCCTGGTCAAACGGCAGCTTGCCGAGCTCCATGTAGCAGGCAATCGCAAAGGCGATGCCGGCGAGGATCACGGCGACCGGCGCGTCGATGGCGCCCGTCATGATGTGCTGACCCATGGTGGCGATGTCGGTGGAGCCGCACACCAGGGCGGCGGCAAACAGCGCCAACAGCATGGACGGCTCGATGAGCACGCTCATGAGCAGCTCGCGAACGCCACCGATACCGGCGTAGGCGTTGGACGAATCCACACCGCAAAGGGCGAAGAAGAAGCGGGCGAGTGCCAGGCTATACATGATGGTGATGGCGTCACCAAAGACCGGGATGGGGCTTTGTGCCGTAAAGAGCGGCAGACCCATCGCGAGCATAAAGGCGACGGCGAAGAACAGCGGCGGCATGATGCGCAGCGCAAAGCTCGCATCCTCGCTCTGGGACTCGGGGCGCGCAAAGAGCTTGGCCAGGTCGCGGTAGTCCTGCATGATGCTGGGGCCGCGACGGTTGTGCATCTTGGCGCGGATCACGCGGCCGAGACCGGAGAAGAACGGTGCGACGGCCATGACGACCACGCCCTGCAGAACGGCAAGTACGATGTTGTTCATGCTCTCCCCTCCTTAACCCATTTGCACGGCGAGCACGAGGAACACCACGAGTGCCGCGACGATGTAGCAGATATAGATGCTGTAGTTGCCGCCCTCGAGCTTAGTCGCGAGGTCGGCGAGCTTCTCGACACCCTTATGCGGGGCATCGACGAGAACCTTGTCGGGTACGGGCTCCACAGCCTCGGCCACACCGGTGAGCTTCTGGAAGAAGTGCGCGATGGACCAGCAGACGGCCGTGCAGCGGTCGCGCAGCGTGTAGAGCGGCTGCATAAACCAGGACACCTCGGAGGCAAAGGTCGTGGCCACGACGGGCATATGCTCGTTGGGAGCATAGCCGCATGCCCACGGCTGGGACTTCTGCACCTTGCCGACGGTCTTGAGCTTGCGATAACCGCAGGCAAGGCCGACGAGCACCACGAGCGCAATGGCGATCGCGGGCGTGGAGGTGGCAGCGCCGGAGTACTGGTTCATGAGCTCCATGCCCTCGGCGGCAAACACGCCACCGTACGGATGCAGCACGGACGCGGCGACATCGACCAGCACGGGCGCGATCACGGGAGCGCCAATGCCCAGCACGACGCAGATGGCCGCGAGCAGGCCCTGCGCAAACACCATGGGGGCGGGAACCTCCTTGGCATTGGCCGCGGCCTCGGAGCGGGGCGCGGAGGCAAAGGAGACGCCATAGGCCTTGACGAAGCACGTGACAGCCAGCGCGCCGGTAATGGCAAGCGCGACGGCAGCGAACACGGCCACGATCATGACAGCTTTGTCGCCCTGCATGGCGGCGTTAAACAGCGACTGGTAGGTAAACCACTCGGACACAAAGCCGTTGAAGGGCGGGATGGCCGAGATGGCAAGCGCGCCAACGAGGAAGCAGATGGCCGTTGCCGGCATACGACGGAACAGGCCGCCCATCTTCTCCATATTGCGCGTACCCGTGGAGTACAGCAGCGCACCGGCGCCCAAGAACAGCTCGCCCTTAAACATCGCGTGGTTAAACGTGTGGTAGAGGGCGGCCATCAGAGCCAGGACGGCGATTCCGACCGAGTTGAGCGCCATGGCGGCCATGGAGGCACCGACGCCGAGCAGAATGATGCCGATGTTCTCGACGGAGTGATAGGCCAGCAGGCGCTTGATGTCATGCTCCTGCAGGGCGAAGGCCACGCCGAGGACCGACGAGATCGCACCGAAGACCATGACCATAAGGCCCCACCAAACCTGAACGCCCGAGGCGGAGAGCAGGTCGAGACCAACCTTGAGGATACCGAAGATACCGATCTTGATCATGCCGCCGGACATGAGGGCCGACACGTTGGACGGCGCCTCGGGATGTGCCTTGGGCAGCCAGCCGTGCAGCGGGATGATACCGGCCTTGGCGCCAAAGCCAAAGAAGGCGAGCACGAAGCACACGGATGCGACCGCAGGACTAAACTGCGTGGCGCGGAAATCCGCAAAGGCAAACGAGCCACCGGCGAAGTTGGTCATGGTGAGGAAGCTCGCCATGATGAGCACAAAGCCCACGTGCGCGATCACAAAGTAGAGCCAACCGCCATGGATGGAGTTCTCGTTCTCCTCGATCACGACCAGGAAGTACGAGGTCAGCGACATGAGCTCAAAGGCGACCAGGAACCAAAACACGTTGTCGGCGGTGATGACGAGCATCATGGACGCCACGAAGGTGTTAAAGAAGAAGCCGGCGCGGCCCTTTTTGCCCGGGTACTCATCAAAGTAGTTGAGACCGTAGATCGAACCGGCAAACGCGAGCACCGAGATGAGCGCCACGAACAGGCCGGACAGCTGATTGAGCAGCAGCTGGAAATGGGCAAACGGGAAGAACACGATGGTGTCGACCGACGTGACATCGCCCAGCACGGCCTGGATACCGGCCACAAACGAAAGCACCGCGGCGACGGCGCCGATAAGGCAGCCGGCGGTCTTGGCGGCGTTATCGGCCTTGATCAGCAGAACCGAGGCGAGCGCACCGATGCACGAGACGGCAAGCGATGCGATAAACAGCGTCATGCTATCCATTCTTTACGCTCCCTTCTGCTTTCTCGGACAAGCCCTGGGCCACAGCGGTAACGTCGACGACCGGACCGTTTTCGATCGAGCGCAGGCGCTTGGCCTCGTCGAGCTCGCGATCGGCCGCGCCGCCCATGACGGTCAGCGCCTTGGTGGGGCACGCCGCCACACAATGCGGGCCGTCCGGATCGAAGGCGCACAGATCGCACTTGACAGCGCAGGTGTACTGGCCGGGAGCCCACGTAAGAAGGCTGCTCAGGGACTTAGGATACGAAGGCGTCGGATCGCACATGCCTGCGACACCGGCGATAGACGTGCCATCGGGATGGATGGCTCCGAAGGGGCACGCGATGGCGCACAGCCTGCACCCGATGCACTCCTGCTCCTTGACGTGGATGCGATCGCCATCGTGCTCGATGGCATTCACCGGGCAAACCTCGGCGCAGGGGGCACCCTCGCAATGATGGCAGGCAAGGGCGGCCGAAATACCGCCGGTCTTCACGAGCGCCAGGCGCGGCGTATCCTGAAGACCCTGCATCCGGTGGGCGTCGGCACAGGCGGACTGGCATGTTCCGCAGCCGATGCACCTCTCCGGGTTGATGTCGATGAAGCGGTTCATCCCCACTTCCTTTCAAAATAACGGGCCGGGCTCCCGAACGTACGGGACGCCCGGCCCAAAAAGCCAACGAGAACGGGACTACACGATTTGATTCACGTGTGTCTCGTCGTCGAACTTGGCGGCGCCGGGCTCAACGTCCTGGGGAGCGGCGGCGTCGACCAGAGCCTGCTTGAGCTCGGTGTACTGACGCTCGACCTCGCCCTCGGCCCAGACCTGGTCGGCGATAGCGTCGACCTGGCAGGCGGAGAACTTGTCCTCGGGCGTGTGCGAGACCGGGTCGACCTTGTGCATGGTCAGCTCGTTGCACTTGCCGATCCACCACTGGTAGGTCATATAGACCGTGCCCTTGTTGATACGGTCGCTCACGTCGGCTCGGCTGTATACCTGGCCGCGGCGGCTGTGAATCGAGACGATGTCGCCGTTCTTGATGCCGCGCGCCTGGGCGTCCGCGGGATTCATGCGGACAAAGCCGGGCTCGTCGGCGAGTAGCGCCAGCGTCTTGCAGTTGCCGGTCATCGAGCGGCAGCTGTAGTGGCCGACCTCGCGGACGGTGCACAGGATGAGCGGGTACTCATCGTCGGGAAGCTCGGAGGGCGCCTCCCAGTCGTGCGCCATCAGGTTGGCGCGACCGTCCTTGGTGGTGAACTTGCCGCCAGCGAACATGTCGGGCGTACCGTGGTCGTTCACATCGGTGCTCTTGACGGGCCACTGGGCGTAGCCGCCCTCGGGAGCCATCTTCTCGTAGGTCGCGCCCACAAAGTTGGGGCACAGGCTAATGCACTCGTTCCAGATCTGCTCGGTGTTGTCGTAGTGCATGGGGTAGCCCATGCGCGTAGACAGGTCCGCGAAGATCTCCCAGTCGTGGCGGCACTCGCCCTTGGGCGGAACGGCCGCGTCAAAATGCTGGAAGCTACGGTCGGATGCGGTAAAGACACCCTCGTGCTCGCCCCAAGAGGTGGCAGGCAGGATGACGTCGGCGAGCATGGTCGTCTGCGTCATAAAGATGTCCTGGCAAATGAACAGATCCAGCTCGGAGAGCGTCTTGCGCATACCGGCCGAATCGGGCTCGGTCTGCACCGGGTCCTCGCCGTAGTTGTAGAAGCAGTGCACCTTGCCCTCGTCGACCAGGTGGCCCAGGTCGGTGAGCTTATAGCCCTCCTCGAGCGGGAGCTTTTCCTCGGGCACGCCCCAAGCCTTGGCAAACTTGGCACGCACTGCCGGGTCGGTGACCTTCTGGTAGCCAGGGTACAGGTTGGGCAGCATGCCCATATCGCAGGAGCCCTGGACGTTATTCTGACCGCGCACGGGCGCGAGGCCGGAATTGGGTTTGCCGATCTGGCCGGCAACGCAGGCGATGGAGGCGATGGTGTGCACCGTCTTCAGGTTCTGCTTCTGCTGGCATACGCCCATGCCCCAGCCAATGATGGCAGAGGGCTTCGCCGTGGCGTACATCTCGGCAGCTTGGTGGATCAGCGCGGGCTCGACACCCGTGATGTCCTGTACGGATTCGGGAGTGTAGTTCTTGATGGTCTCCCACCATTCGTCAAAGCCGTTCGTGTGCTCGGCGACGAATTCCTTGTCGTAGAGGCCATCGTTGACCAAGCAGTTGGCAAAGGCGTTGAGGAACGCAACGTTGCAACCGTTCTTGATCGGAAGGTAGAGATCGGCGATACGCGCGGTTTCGATATGGCGCGGGTCGGCGACGATGATCTTGCAACCCTTTTCTTTGGCTCGCACGATACGCCTTGCGACGATGGGGTGCGAATCGGCAGGGTTATAGCCGAAGAGGAAAATGCAGCCCGCATCCTCCATACCGGGGATGGAGCATGACATGCAACCTGAACCAACCGTGTCCATCAGACCGAGGACAGTAGGGCCGTGTCAAGTACGGGCGCAGTTGTCCACGCTGTGGGTGCCGATGCACGCACGCGTAAACTTCTGCATGACGTAGTTCGCCTCATTGCCGCCGCCTCGCGAAGAGCCGGTGGTCATGACAGCGTTAGGACCATATTCGTCAATTATGGCCTGCATCTTAGATGCGGTGAAATCCAGTGCCTCGTCCCAGCTTACGCGCTCAAGATCCGCGCCCTTAGTGCGGCGAATCATCGGGTGCAGTACGCGAGGAGTCAAGATCTTGGTGTCGTTGATGAAGTCGTAGCCGCTCATGCCCTTAAGGCACAGCTCGCTCTGGTTGGTGATGCCGTTGAGCGGTTCGGTACCCACGACCTGGCCGTTTTGGACCAAGAGGTTAAACTGGCAACCGGCGCCGCAGTACGGGCAAATCACTTTATGCTTCTCCATGACACCCTCCTTCCTTTCTCTGCTACCGAATACTCGGTACTTATTTGACAATCATTGGGCCTGTCGCCCGACGCTTACGCCTCGTTTTCGATGGTGGCGCGGGCACGCTCGGCAGTCAGTTCTGCCAGACGCTCCTCGTCTACCAGGGTGAGGCCCTTGGTCGGGCACGCCTCGGCACACGCCGGACCGCCGGGACGGTCCACGCACAGGTCGCACTTGAGCACGAAGCTCTTAGTCTGCGAACCCACGCGAACGTCACCCATCAAGACGGGGACCTGCGTGGTCGCCACGCTCACGGCGCCAAAGGGGCATGCCATGACACAGCTCTTGCAGCCGATGCAGTTGTCCTCGTTGACGCCGATACGATGGTTCTTTGGATCAAAGAACAAGGCGCCCGTAGGACAGGCCTTCGCGCACGGAGCGTCCTCGCAGTGGTGACATGCCACCGGCGCGGAGATCTCGTAGGTGCGCGTTACGCGCAAGCGCGGCGCGGCGATGTTGCCGGGAATATCGTGTGCCTCGATGCACGCCGCCATACAGGTTTGGCACCCAATGCAGCGTGAGGAATCGGCTACGACTCGTTTATTGCCCATGTTGTTCACTCCCTCCTGAATCCCATGCCAGAGAGACCCTGTCGACGTTGCCCCGGACCGCCCGTGGCCCGGCATCGGCGTATCGAGTGCATGCGGCGAAACAGGCACTTCGATAGAATTCCTCCAACGATATACAGGTTAAATATACGCAGTTGCAGGTGGCAAACTTGAGCATAGGCCCTGCAATACGGGTGTATTGCAGGGGTTTTGGCAGGTTGGAACTATTCTCGGATAGCTATAAAGGTGAGTGTATTACATGCGTACGCCTCAGAGATTTTTACGCGCTCTCGTTTTGGATGTACTACGCTTGTATTCGTGTTTATGGTTATCAACTTGAGTGAAATAAAGTAATCGTTATAAGATGCTCAAGTATCGGCACATGCCGCATTTGACCGACTATATTGCACGCTCATTAAGGGGGCCAGTGATGTCATCGACTCAAAAAAGAGCCATCCTGCAGGTGCGCATTCGCGAGGAAGACAAGCAGCATGCCGAGCATCTCTACGACGCCATGGGCACATCGCTCGCCGAGGCTGTCCGTCTATTTGTCGCGCAGAGCATTTTGATGCGCAAGCTCCCCTTTCAGCCGGTCGCCGTGCGTTCCAAGGACGGCACGGCCGCCTATGGATCGCTCAAAGCATATGGGGACCCCAATCGCCGCTCCGAAGAGCGCAATGCCTGGATTGAGTACCTTGCCACAGAAAGCGACGATTCGATTTTGGGTCCCGAGGAAGTAGATATCCATGAGTAGCACCATCATCGACGAGACCGTCATCCTGCGCTACCTGCTTGACGACGACGAGGTTCTGTCACCGCGCGCCGCCAAGGTCATCGCCACGCGCACCGCTCGCGTCTACCCCGAAATCATCACGCGCGTCGTGGTCACGCTGCGCGACGTCTATAAGGTTCCCCGCGTTGAGATTACTGCGGCCATGAAAAGGCTGCTCGATGACGTCATGGTCGACGAGCCCACCGTTGTCGCCCTTGCCGTCAAACTCTTTGGCAAGACCCATATGGACTTTACCGACTGCCTCCTCGCAGCCCGAACCGCCATCTACAACGATGATGTCGTGAGCTTTGGCAAGCCCATCATCCAAGGCATGATCGATTACCGCCGCAAGCGCCAAACCGCGGCCGACGCTCGCGACCGCGCCGCCGAAGCCCGCAGTCACAGCACCGACTCCACCATCGACAAGCTCCGCCACCAATCCCGCCACTAGCACCATCCCCCCCTAAGTTGCGGTGAAATAGTTCCTGGATTTAGGCTTATTCGAGCTTTTCAGGAACTATTTCACCGCAACTTTCTGTAAGGGTGGTTTTTAGTGCCGCCGAGGGGCACTAATCAACCGTTTGCCGATATGTTTGACTCTGACTCATGACTCTGACCTGCCCCGTCAAGCTTTTGGTCAGTTCATGGCAAGGTCTGGCGGACCAAATATGGGATAGCGTAGTGTCATTCACTCCCCCTCGAGACCATGGGGTCGAAAATGAGTCATGATAAACGCTGTTCCAAATCGCAAGTAGAGCTGTTCTTCCGGTTATTCGAGGCCCATCATGGCGGGCATCTGTTTGTAGCTACCAAAAAATGGGATGAACGCTGTGCCTACGCGCTCATGCAAAAAGAGATGATTATTCGACTCTACAACCATGTCTACGCTGATCCCGCGTATTGGAATGACCTCGGCGTCGAAGATCGCATCTTTCAATTGGCATCCGCTATTGCGGTCGTTGAACCGGATGCCGTGTTTTGTGGAGCAACGGCGGCACTGCTCTATGGCGTCGGTTCTGCATATTCCCTTCTCGACAAGGTGCAAGTGCTGCTGCCGCGTTCCACCAGACGCGATATGTACGAATTCGTTGAATACCGACGCTGGCGGCCGGGCGACGTATGGCAACTCGGCCCGTTTACGTTAACGGATCCATATCGCACGGTGGTCGACATCGCCCGAACGAGCGCTTTTCGATATGCACTAGGCTATGTCGACGGGCTGGCTCGCGAGTACGGTGTCGAGCGTGAAGAATTGCGTGCGTATGCACAAGCGAACTGCCGCGGGCTGCACGGCATCACGCGCGCATTTGACGTTTTTGAACACATGGATGGCAGATCGGATAACGGTGGAGAATCCGAAGCACGGGCGGCAATGATTCTGGCGGGAGTTGCCGCTCCCGAACTTCAGGTTGAAATAACTCGACCGGGAAACGCCGGCTATTATTTGGCAGATTACGGCTGGCAGATGCCAAACGGCTCTTGGATGCTGGCTGAGCTACATGGACTAGGCAAGTTTGAGGACGATGCCCAAAATGACCCGGAACATACTGCAGCAAAAACCTATCGAGCTGCCCTCATGCGCGACGCGAACCTGCGTGCCATGGGCCACAACGTCATTCATTTCAAGCTCTCAGACACCTACGATGTCAAAGCGTTCGGCTCCATGATGCGCGGCTACGGTATACCAACCACAAAACCCTACGCAGACTCCTGACCAGCTGCCCTCATCTTCTCGACAACAGAACCCATCATCGACCCAGCCCGCTCGGCCTCAATAAGTTGCGGTGAAATAGTTCCTGGATAACAGCTTTTGCGGCTAATCCAGGAACTATTTCACCGCAACTTAGGAGGGGATGTGGGGTCCCCGGCATGTATATGAAAACGACTCTGGCGCCAAATGAAGCCAAAGCCGTTAAAACTATCCTATGGAGCGGGCGACGGGAATCGAACCCGCGTCATCAGCTTGGAAGGCTGGGGTTCTACCATTGAACTACGCCCGCAAGATATGGTCGGGACGACAGGATTTGAACCTGCGACATCCTGCTCCCAAAGCAGGCGCGCTACCAAACTGCGCCACGTCCCGAAGGTGTTGAGCAGCTAAGGTCTAAACCTTGCGTGTCCCAAAGCGAAGGAAATTATAGGGGAGACTCCCCGCCTGTGCAAGCATTGATGCCTTAGCTCCTCGAATGTGCAACAAAACGACTATGGAGCAGACCGATCACAAAGGCAACCACGGCAACCGGCGCCCACGCGGCACCGATATCCGCCAGAGGCAGTGCATCGAACGGCAGCCACGCGCCCGCAAAGAACGCATCGCGGACCGAGGTGATCACACTCTGCACAGCAACCACGCCGCCGACCCACACCCACACCTGCGGATGAGCGTCGCAAAAGCCGTGCACCAGGCCCATCAGTACCAGTACGATGGCAACGGGATACAAGGCGTTGAGCATGGGCACCGAGAACATAAGAATCACGTCGAGGCCCACATTGGAGAGCACGCACGAAAACGCCGCGAACACAAAGGCGAGAATCGCAAAGGGACGGCGCATGGCCTCCTCGGAGGCCTCCGCTCCCCCTTCGACCACATACGTCTCGCAGAAGTAACGCGAGCAGCAGCTGATGAGGCCGATGCACACGTTCATGCAGGCAAGGAAAAAGATCGCAAAGACGACGACCGTGCCGACAAGACCAAAGTGCATAGAGGCCGAACGGGCGAGGATGGCGGCGCCGTTAGTAGCATCGGGCATAACCGTGCCGAGCTGCATGCCGGCAAGCGCCAGGCCGCAGTAGATGACGGCCATGAGCACGCCGGCGATCACACCGGAACGCGAAATCTCGAAGGCCACGCGCTTGTCATCGGTAACACCCAGCTCGTGGATGGTCTCGGCGATGATAATGCCAAAGGTGAGCGACGCGAGCAGGTCCATGGTCTGGTAGCCGGTCAAAAAGCCTTGCACGGCGGCGCCTGCATCGTAGGGAGCCTGAGGCGCGGCAGCCGGTCCCAGCGGCGAGATCACGGCAGCACCCACAACCAGCACGATGAGCGCGATAAGCGCGGGACCCGTAATGCGACCAAGCACGCGCGTGATGACGCCCGGACGCAGCGTGAGCGTAAACGCGACGACGAAGAACCCGATGGCAAACACCAGACGTGCCGTGCCGAGCGAAACACCCTCGGGTAGCAGCGGCACCAGCATTTCGAACGCCGTGGAGCTCGTGCGCGGAATGGCCAGGCACGGACCGATGGCCAGATACACAGCCGCGACAAAGAACTCACCAAACTTGGGGTGCACGCGCCCGGCCAGCTCGCGGGCCGTACCGGCGAGCGCGACAGCGATAAAGCCCATGACGGGCAGGCCGATGGCTGCAATCAGAAAGCCGAGCATGGCGACCGGCGTGGCAGAACCTGCCTGCAGCGCCAGCAGCGGCGGAATAATGAGGTTGCCGGCGCCAAAGAGCATCGAGAACAGGGCGATGCCGACGGTAACGACATGGTCGGAGCGCAGACCGCGCGGGGCGGATGAGGCCATAGGCACACCTTTCGGGTCGAAACAAAAACGGGACGGGCAAAAGGCCCGTCCCGCAAGTATAAACGGTCTAGCAGCTTTAACAGGCTAAATCGCACAGAGCATCGATAGCCGTGTCGACTTCCTCGTCCGTGTTGAAATACCCAAACGAGAAGCGAACAACACCCTGGCGCTCGGTTCCGAGCGCGCGGTGCATGAGCGGAGCGCAATGGGCACCGGGGCGCGTCGCAATCCCCCACCCTTGCATGAGCGCGTCCGAGATCTCGGCAGAGTCGATATCGCCCACGTTGAGGGACACGATCGCCGAGCGCGTCGGCTGGTCAAAGGCACCGTAGAGCTTAATCCCCGGAATCTCGCGCACACCGGCAAGGAAGCGATCAGCGAGCGCGCGTTCGTGAGCTGCAATCGTCTCCACCCCACCCTGGGCCTCGATAAAGTCGAGACCGGCAGAAAGTCCAGCGATGCCATGACCGTTGAGCGTGCCCGCCTCAAGGCGCGTGGGCCACTCAAGCGGCTGCAGCGCATCGAAGCTGTGCACGCCCGTGCCGCCCATGGCCCACGGGGCCACGTCAATGCCCTCTGCCACGGCCAGGCCGCCGGTCCCCTGCGGGCCCATCAATCCCTTGTGGCCGGTAAAGCACACAATGTCGAGCCCCATGGCCTGCATATCGATATGCGCCGTGCCGGCAGACTGCGAGGCATCGACGATCACAAGCGCGCCGGCCGCATGGGCTATGGCCGCCACGCGCGCAATGTCGACCGCGTTGCCGGTCACATTAGAGGCATGCGTCACCACCACGGCACGTGTACCGGGCGTGACCAGCCGATCGAGCTCATCGTAGTCGAGCACGCCATTCGCGTCGCAACCCGCATGCTCAACGGTCACACCCTGCTCTGCCGCAAGGCGGTTAAGCGGACGCAGCACGGAGTTGTGCTCGAGCACCGTTGTGACCACACGGTCGCCGGGGCGCACCACGCCATTGATGGCGGTGTTGAGCGCCGCGGTGGAATTGGGCGTAAAGCACACATGGTCCGCCCTCGGGCAACCCAAAAGGCGCGCGAGCTTGGCACGGCAAGCGTGAATCGTACGAGCGGCATCGAGGGCACCCGACGTGGCACCGCGCCCGGCATTGCCGAGCGAGCACATCGCCTGCGTCACGGCATCGATGACCGTCTGCGGCTTGTGCATGGTCGTCGCCGCGTTATCCAGGTAGATCATCGCACGACCTCCCACATATCGATCACGGTAAAGCCCTCGGTGGGAACGCCCGCCGCGGCAAGCTCGCCGCGCAGCAGTTCCTCATCCGCAGGCAACGCCTTCCATGCCAAACCGCAGCCGGCAGCGACCTCCCCGGGCACGGGAATCGTGCGCCCGGGAAGGCCGCGCTCGATGCATAGGGTCTCGCACCCCATGGCGGCCGCCGTGGTAGGAAACGTGATGACAAGCGCAGGGCGCTTCTCCCTCATGGCAACTCCAACCAATACGCTACGGGCGCACGACGCGCACGGCCTGCTCCATCTTCTCCACGATCACGTACATGTTGGTGACCTCGCCCACGGCAAGCTGGTCCTTAATGCCATAGTGGTCGAGGCAGGTGCCGCAGGTAAGGATCTCGACGCCCTGCTCGGCCAGGCCCTTCAGGTCGTCGAGTACCGGTGAGCCCTCGACGGTGAGCTTGGCGCCGCCGTTATAGAACAGCATGGTCGCGGGCAGCTCCTCCTGCTGCGTCACGGCAAAGATAAAGGCCTTCATGAGCTTGTGGCCCAGCTCGTCGTCGCCGCGGCCCATGCAGTCGGTGTAGACGGAAATGACGAGCTTGCCCTTGCCGGCGCTGGCATCGCAGAAGGCAGCGCCATCCTGCTCGGGATCAGCCACGGCAACGGCGCCAGAGGTCGCCACGGTCACGTGCCACTCGGCGTCAGAAACCTTCTCGACTGAGGCCGTGCAGCCCTTCTCCTGCGCCATCTTGGAGATGTTCTTGACGGCGGTCTCGTTATCGACCGAGGTCACGACTGTACCCTCGCCATCAAGCTGCTTCAGGGCTTTGAGCGTCTTGACGACGGGCAGCGGGCAGGCATCGCCCATGGCATTGACTTCAATCTTGGTAGACATAGTATTTCCTTTCGAATTAATCGTTTTAGAACGGTACAGAGCTCAATAAACGTGTCGTTAACGGACAACGTGGACGGCAGGACCGCCTGGCACCGGCTCGCACACGCGACCGACAACGGCGGCGATACGCCCCTCGGCATCCAGACGGCGCGCAAGCTCATCCACATCCGCCGCGGGCGCCGCAATAAGCAGACCGCCTGAAGTCTGTGGATCGTACAGCGCATCCAACATGCCCGGCTCAAGGTCCTCGTCGGCCGTCACGCGCGGGCCAAAGAAGTCCTGGTTGCGGTAGGAGCCAGCGGGGATAATGCCCAGACGCGCCATGTCGAGCACCTGGTCAAAGAGCGGCACCGCCCCCGACGCAAGCTCAATCTGCACGCCCGAGCCCTCGGCCATCTCGCACGCATGCCCGATCAGGCCAAAGCCCGTAATGTCGGTGCAGCCGTGAAGTTCGAGCCCCTCGGCCAGACGAATCGGCGCCTCGTTGAGGGTGCACATCGAGTCAAACATGGCTGCGGCCTCGTCCTGCTCGATAAGCTCGCCCTTAATGGCCGTGGTGATGATGCCCGAGCCCACCGGCTTGGTGAGCAGCAGTACATCACCCGGGCGCGCCCCACCGTTGGCAAGCATGCGGTCGAGCTGCACAAAACCCGAGACGGACAGGCCGTACTTGGGCTCATCGTCGTTGATGGTGTGGCCGCCCGCGATGGTGCAGCCCGCCTCGACGCACTTGTCGGCGCCGCCCGCCAAGATCTGACCGGCCACCTCCACCCCTAGGCAGCTGGGGATGCAGAGCAGGTTCATGGCATGCGAGGGAGTGCCTCCCATGGCGTAGATGTCCGACAGCGAGTTGGCGGCGGCGATCTGGCCAAAGAGGAAGGGGTCGTCCACCATGGGTGGGAAGAAGTCGACGGACTGCACGAGGCCCAGGTTCTCCCCCACCTTGAAGACGCTCGCATCGTCGGAGGTATCGAACCCCACGAGCAAGTTGTCATTATGCACATTGGGCAAATCGCCCAGGACCTGGGCGAGGGCTCCGGGGGCCAACTTAGCGGCTCAACCGCTCGCGGCCGTCATGGACGTGAGCTTAATGGTGTCCTTAGCCATACGAACCCCCTTCCAACAAATCAACGACTTTAAGTATACGCCCCAGGCACGCTTCCCAAGAGACCGCCGACGGCTCAAACGTCGAAGGCGGCGCCGCAAGCGCCTGCGCGATAGCATCTGCCAGTGCGCGCTCAAACAACGGAAGGTCGGCCGCCTCGGGCGTGTCGACATCCGTCATACGCGGCGGCGCCACCCACGTCACGGGAGCACCGGGAAGCATCGCCTCCATCCAGGGACGAACGCCGGGTAAATCGGTCGCCACAACTTTGCAGCCGCACGCGAGGGCCTCGATCGTTACGAGCGGCAGACCCTCGTAAAACGAAGGCAGCACAAAGACGTCGGAACTTCGGTAGGCACGCACGAGCCCATCGCCATCCAGGCGGCCCGCCAGCGTCACCGGCACATCCGAGGCCGCGGCCAAGCGCTCGATACGCGCGTACTCGGCATCGTCCCCGCGGCCGCCCACAAGTACCAAGCCAGATGGGCGGACGCCATCGTCAATCGGCAATGACACGGCTCGAACCAGCGACTCGACGCCCTTTTTAAAGCAAATCTTGCCCACGTACACAAGCGATCCCGGCTGTCTCGCCACGCTTGCGTCGCGGCAGAAGACGCGATGGTCGTAGCCCGTCCCAATCACGTGGATGCGATCGGCATCGACGCCGCACACCAAGCCAATCTGCTCAGCCTGCTCAGCATGGAGCGCAAAGACGGCATCGAGCCGACGAACCGCACGTACGATGCGATCGCGCTCGAGCGCATGCGAACGCAGCTGGCGCAGGTCGGTCGAATGGCACACGGCAACAACCGGCACGCCCCGGACGCACCCGCGCGCCAATGCGGTCACCAGATACAGGTGATGGCAGAGCACCAGATCGGGCCGAAACTCAGCCACCGCCCGATCGATTGCAGCAGCAAATGCCCGCTCAAATGCCTTGAGCATCGAAGGCGTCAGGTCACGATAGCGCGTAGAGGGATAGGGCATGACATCGGACATACCGCAGATGGGAAACGGCAGCTCGGGCGACTCGAACGGTACGGCAAACACGGCAGCACGCCGGTCCAGCTCGCCTTGGGTATCACCCGGTGCCGCGCCGCAAAGCACGGCGGCGCGATGCCCCGTCTCGATCTGCTCACGCACGAGCGCGGCAAGGTAGGTGCCGCTGCCGGTGCTATCTGGTTTTTGTGCCGAGATATTGAGGATGCGCATGTCGCGGTACACCCCTAGGCCAAGGCGGCGGCGCGGACAGCCGCGCCGATCGCTCCGGCAAAGCGAGCCTGGGGCGAGGTGGTCACCGGCGACCCCAGTAGCTCGCCCAACCGCTCCACCACGAAGGTGTTCTCACACAAACCGCCGGTCAGGTAGTACGGGGCGCCCGCCGCCTGCCCGGCCATAGTGGCCACGCGCGAGACCACGCTGTCGATCACGCCACGCGCAATGATCTCGCGCGGCTCACCGCGACCGATCAGGCTGATAACCTCGCTTTCGGCAAACACCGTGCACATGCTGCTGATCTTGGTGGGCTCGCCGGAACGCGCCAGGTCGGCCATCTGCTGCTGGGAAATGCCCAGGCGGTCGGCCATGATCTCCAAAAAGCGCCCCGTGCCGGCGGCGCACTTGTCGTTCATGGCAAACTTGGCCACGCGGCCACTTTTAAGCTGAATGACCTTGGTGTCCTGACCGCCCACGTCGATCACCGTGCCGTGATCGCCAAACAGGCGCACGGCACCGGTGCCGTGGCAGGTGATCTCGGTCACGACCTTGTGCGCATAGGGCACGGCGACACGACCGTAGCCGGTCGCGATCACGCGCACGTCGTCGGCAGCCACGTCATAGCCAGCCGCGGCAAGCTCGCCGCGCAGACGCTCGGCCGCATCGACCGAGGAGAACCCGGTTGGCTGCACGCACGTCCACGCCACCGAACCCTCCCCATCGACCACAGCAGCCTTAGCCGCCGTAGACCCGATATCGATCCCGATCCCTATCATGGCTCTCTCCCAATCTAAACATCAAAGGTAGCGGCGCGTTCAGGCGCCTTGGCATCCTCCCTCACATGTAACAAAGGGACAGTCCCTTTGTCACATACCGCCACCTACAGGGTTTCGATGAAGGCGGCGATGCGCGTCTCGATCTGGCCCATGTCGCCGTTGCTGTAGTCGGTCTCGATCTTCATATACGGAATGCCCGCACCCTCGACGGCCTCCTGCATGCGCGCACTCTCCACGTTAAAGGTGTGGCACGCCTGGAGCACGCTCTCCACTACGCCATCGACGTGATACTTCTCGCACATGGCCAGCGTGTTTTCCATACGGCCGTCGTTGGGAGTCATGACCGAGCAGTTGATATCCAGGTAGCGGTCGGCGATGGCGCGCAGGATGTCGGGAGCCTCCGGGTCAATCATCATGGCCGCCGTGCGCTCGCCCGAGCAGTCGTCCATGCACACGACCACACCGCCGTTGGACTCGATGGTGCGACCGATCTTATTGATCACGCCGCCCACCGGGCAACCGGTGATCAGAATGCGCTTGGCATCCGCCGCAACCGGGCGCTCGCCCGCGCCGTAGGCCTCGCGCAGCTTGACAACCTTTTGCTCCAGCTGCTGCGTATAGGCCTCGATATCAAAGCTGAACGTACCGGCAAACATGGTGCTCATCAGGTCGACGCCGCTCATGGCCGCCGGCTGGTTGGCCTGCAGCGCAAACATCTCGAGCTGGGCAGCACGCAAGCGGTTGCGACGACGGACGGCGGCGCGCAGGTCGTCATCAGTAATCGTAATACCGTAGAAGTTCTCGAGCTCCTCCTTGAGCAGGCGGCACTCCTCGTACCAGCCTTCACGCTCGTAGGCGCGATCGCGACCCTGCGGCAGGTGCAGAATGTGCGTGCGCTTGAGCTCGTTGAGTAGCTCGTACATCTTCTTCTTGCCGTCGCAGGTGGTCTCGCCGATGATCATGTCGCTAAAGTACGTAAACGGGCACTTTTGCGAATAGGCAAAACCGTACGTCGACTTGATGAGCGGGCAGAGGTTTGCCGGCAGCACCTTCTCGGCCTCGGGAATCACCTCATCGGACGTACCGCACAGAGCGACACTTGCGGCCCCCGCGGCATCGATAATCTCGAGTGGCGTATAGCTGCACAAAAAGCCGACCAGGCGATTACCCGCCTGCTTATATTCCTTAACGCGAATAAACGCCGCCTTGCGCTGCTCGTTGAACTCCTCAAACGTGCTGGGCAGCTTGACCCCTTCGATTGCTTCAGCCATGGCGGTTCCCCTCTCGAACCAAAAACGGATAACGGCGGTATCGATGCACGACGGACGGCGATTGCCCGGCCGTGCTCAAACCCGGAATTTTAGGGAACCTGCCTTGCGGACGGTTATTTAGTTGTGCGTCGTCTCTCCCGGAGTCGTGAACATACCTGCTCATATGCGACTCCGGGCCATATATAGGGCACGCGCGGCAACGCGGCGAATGTATGTCGTCTGCGGCATGTGCGCACCCTCCTTAACCAGTTGAGGTCAACTATATCAACGGTCATCGCACATGCGAACACCGTTGACATTCGTACGACAGCGTCGTGTGCCGTTGTTTAATAAATAATTATCTGTGTTGATAAGAGTTTGTCATTCCCCATTCGGCGAACGGCAAGACAAAGCCGCCGCGGCTTATATCCCCGACGGCATTACCCGGCGCTATCGACAAACCAAATGGATCTTACTCGCATCGAAGTGCATGCGCAGCGTCTCGCCTGCTTGCGGCAGCTCGTCGACAGGCACGCCCACCTTGTTGACCTTCCACTGCAGACGTGTGGGCGCATCGACGCGCGGCACGTCCAGCAGCACCAGCCGCTCAAAGCGCGAATCGCTCACACGGGCCACGTGCAAATCATAGCTGTTGCGGCCCCGCTCCGCGCGATTGTCAACATGGAAGTAGCTTGCGCGAATGCCCAGGTACGCTGCATTATCGGGAACCTCACGGCCCACGTTAAAGGTCATGCCCCAGTCGAGGGCCTCAACTTCTTCGTCGCCGATCTTGCGCGCCCGGCTTGTGTTCTTGCAGCCCGTCAGGCGCAGTGCCGCCAGCGTCTGCGGACGGCGGACCACGTCCTCGACGGAGCCGATCTCCTCCACATGCCCGTCGTGCATCACGCAGATGCGCTGGCACAGGCGGCACGCTTCGTCGATGTCGTGGCTCACGTAGAGCACGGTGCGGTTGCACACATCGAACAGGTCGAGCATGTTCTGCTCGAGTGCGCTCTTAAGATAGGAATCGAGAGCGCTCATGGGCTCGTCGAACATAAAGATACCCGGATGCGCCGCCACCATGCGGGCAAGCGCCACGCGTTGCTGCTGACCGCCCGAGAGGCGAGCGGGATAGCGGTCGGCAAAATCGGCTAGACCGAAAATGCCCAGATAGCGCTCGGCGAGCTTTTTGCGCGCGGCGGCGTCGCCAGCATCCTTTACACCGGCGCATACGTTATCGGCCACCGTCATGTTGGGAAACAGCTGATAGTTTTGGAACAACAGGGCGCATTTTCGCTCCTGGGGTGACAGGTTGATGCCAGCCGCCGAGTCAAAAAAGGTCACGCCGTTGACGACGATCTTGCCCTCGTCGGGCGTCTCCACGCCGGCGATGCAGCGCAGCGTACAGCTCTTGCCGCAACCCGAGGCGCCCAGCAGCGCCACGCGCTCCTCGCCGGCCTCAAGCTGCATATCGAGCACAAACCCGGGATAACGTTTCTTGATATCCAAAACGAGCGACATAGCTTATCGACCTCCCTGCGGTGCCGCGTCATCGCGCATGAGCTCGGCCAGCGCCTCGCGATCGATACGCAGCGCATCGCCGCCGACAGGGTCGAGCGAATCGGTCAGGCCGCCCAGCTGCTTGACCTGCTTGCGCTCCGCACGGGAAAGGCCCCGCTCGCGGTACTCTTGCGAATGCGCCGTGTACATATTGATGAACAGAATGACCAGGAAACTGAACGCGATTACGACAACGACCCAAAAGAGGGCCACCGACGTATTGCCGCCCATCCACTCAAAATAGATGGCGATGGGAATGGTCTGCGTAATGCCGGCGTAGTTGCCCGCAAAAAACAGGGTGCAGCCAAACTCGCCCATCGCACGGGCAAAGGCGAGCACCGTGCCAGCGGCAATCGAGGGCCAGCCGAGCGGCATCATAAGCCTGGTAAAGATGCGGCGCTCGGACCATCCCAGGGTTCGCGCCGCATCGAGCATCTGCGTGTCGAGGCTCTCGAAGGCTCCGAGCGCCGTGCGGTAGACGAGCGGGAACGACACCACCACGGCAGAGATCACCGCCGCCGGCCAGGTAAAGACAACCGAGATACCGTGCGCGATGAGCCACTGGCCCACCCCGGTCGAGCGGCCAAACAGCATAAGGAGCAGAAAGCCGCAGACCGTGGGCGGCAGCACCATAGGAATCGTAAAGACCGAATCGAGCAGGCCCTTGATGCGACTCGTCGTACCCATGGTCTTCCATGCGGCAAACAGGCCCAGCGCAAAGGAGATCAGCAGGGCAAGGCCGCTCGTTTTAATGGACACCCAAAGCGGGCGATAGTCGATGTCGCCCAAAAAGGAGGCCAGAGAGGTCAACGGCCCCTGCTCATCCCGCAACACGACGGACGATGCTTCTACCATTTGAGCGCTATCAAGCCAACGCGCGCCGCCCTTGGCATCACCCGAGGCTGATGCAATCACCACATAGCGGTCCCCATCCGCACCGCGCTCGTCAAAGCCATAGGTATACCCGCCGGCATCAAACGTTGTTTCCGCCGTGACATACCAAGGAAGATCCACGTCCCCTAGCTGCGCACCTCCCATGCAGTTTGCGCTGTCGAGCTTACAGACGAGGGCCTTGAGACCCGATACGCACTCGTTATCCTGCGGATCCAATCCATACTTCTCGACCGCCTTGGGCGATATCCACACCACAACGCGATCGGCAGCAGGTGCCACTACAAGGTCCACGTCCTCGTCAACGGGAAACCGGTAGCCCTCAGGCTGGCCCTCCATGGCACGAGCGGTCCCCCTGGCCAACCGCTCAAAACCCTCGATCCCATAGGAAAGCCCATGAGCGGTCGCAGCAACCTGGACCCCGTCCTCAGTGTCCCCAGCAAACGCAAATCCTGGCACCCAGCAAAGCGCGAAGGTCAAAGCACAGGCGACAAGCATGCGGACTCTATTAAGCACGAAAAGCTCCAAGCGAATACAAGGACGGAGTGAAACATAAAACGATGGAATTATCGCGCCAAGCCGCTCTACGCGGAAAGCTCAAAGCCGTACTTGGCCCAAATCTTCTGGGCTTTCTTGTTGGTCAGGCAGAAGTCGATGAACGCCTTGGCCTCGTCGGCGTGCTCGGAGCTCTCGGCAACGGCACCCGGATACACGATGGGCTTGTGCGAATCCTCGGGACACACGAAGGCCTCCTCGATGCCGTCGTAGCGGAAGATATCGGAGCTGTAGACAAAACCGGCCACGCAGTCGCCCGTAGAGACGTAGGCGGCAGCGGTGCCGACCTTATCGGCCAGGGCCACCTTGTCGGCGAGTTCGGGCGCATACTCGCCGTCGTCACCCTCGGTGCCGGTGTAGAGGCCCACGGAGGCCAGGGCCTGGTTGGCATACTTGCCAGCGGGAACAGTCTTAGCGTCGCCAATGGCGATCTTGCCGTCCAGATTCGCGACGTCGGCGATGGCCTCGACCTTGGTGTCGGAGCCCTCGGCGCGAATGATCACGAGGTCGTTGACGAACATGTCCTCACGCGTATCGACGTCGACGAGCTCGGCGGTCTCAGCGTCATCCATGGTGCCCTTGGAAGCGGTGATGAGCACGTCGACGGCGGCACCGGCGCGCATCTGCTCGACAAGGTCGCCGGAGGCCTTAAACTGCGTGTCGGCAAAGGTGGTGCCGGTCTGCTCGGTATAGAGTTCCTGGACCTCGGGGAGCGCCTTCTCGAGCGAGTTGGCGGCAAAGACCTGCAGCTCGACAGCTTTCTTGGAAGATGCCTTAGCAGAACCGGCATCGGATCCGGCCGGCTCGGACGTCTTGCCGCCCGAGCAGCCGGCAAGACCAAGGCCGGCAGCGACGGCAGCAGAGAGCGAGACGAATCCGCGGCGAGAAACCATATCGAACATGTTCAACCCTTTCGAACGCTATGCCCGGGCACCCCGCCGCAGGCTTTAATCTGCAATCAGATTATACTTCCGTGCGAATAATGGTAGTGAGAAATTATTCTCGCTAGAGAATATAGTTTCGAGGTACCGTACCCCTCGGCGTCGCTTCGGCGGAAAACAAAGGCGGAGCGACCGATAAGGTCGCCCCGCCGCAGGTAAACCGCTTAGTTGGTATGTCCGCCGCCCGCTGTCATCTGAGCCGCATGCTCCAGCTGGTCTGCTATGGCCTCCCAGCTTTCGCGGGCGGCCTTCGTAGAACCGGGAAAGTTTACGACAAGTGTATGACCTCGTTGCATGCAAATAGCGCGCGAGAGCATGGCGCGGCGCGTCTTGGTCATCGAGTACGCGCGAATCGCCTCTGCAATACCCGGCACATCGCGGTCGCAGACGGCACGCGTCGCCTCGGGCGTCACATCGTGCATCGAAAGCCCCGTGCCGCCGCAGGTGAGCACGACATTGGCGTGGCACTCATCGGCGGCTTCCACAATGGCATCACCAATCTCGCTGACGTCGTCGCGCACGACCACATGTGAGGCGACCGTCCAGCCCTGCGCTTCGATAAGCTCCTCGAGTGCGGCTCCGGCCTCGTCCTGCGCAAGATCGCGCGTGTCCGAGCACGTCACAATCGAAATCTTCAACTCCATAGCGATCCTCCTATAGCACCGTTCCCTCAGGCAGGTCGACACGCACGACGTCCACGACATCTCCCGCCTTGAGCTCGCACGGTCCTTCGTCAATACGCAGCAGGCAGTTGGCCCGCTGCATCGTGCCGAGCAGCGCCGAATTCTGCGTCTTGGCCTCGGTCACCAACAGCTCACCGGTCTCGGGGTCGCGCAAAACCGTGGCGCGATCGAAGAAGCGTCGGTCCTGGCGCTTTTTCACACCGTGCGTGAGCGTCGCCTGCTGCACGGGACGCGCGCCCTCGGCAAAGCCGCGCATCTTACGAATCGCCGGGCGGGCGAGCATCTCGAAGCCCACATACGCCGCGGCCGGATTGCCTGAAAGCCCCAGGTAAGGCTTACCCCCGAGCAAGCCAAACGTAATGGCCTTGCCGGGACGCATCGAGATCCGATCGAACAGAACCTCGCCCTCGCGCTTGACCAGCGCCGTCACATAGTCGTAATCGCCCGCCGAGGCGCCACCGCTCGTAATGACAAAATCGCACTCCTGCACGGCACGATGTACGAGCTCGGCAATCGCCTGTTCATCATCGGGAGCGATGCCGTAGAACACGGGCTCGGCTCCTGCTTCGAGCGCCTCGGCCATCAGCGCCGAGGAGTTGGAATCGCGAATCTGACCGCGTGCCGGTACCCTACTCGGTGCGACCAGTTCCGTGCCCAGCGAGATGATGCCCACGCGCGGGGCAGCGTGCACCTTCACGCTCGCGTATCCGGCGCTTGCCAGCAAGCCGGCGCCGGCCGGAGCCACGACCTCGCCGGCGTGCATCACAACATCGCCGGCATGGGCCTCCTCGGCAGCCGAGCGAACGTTCTCCCCTACCTTGGCAGGCGCCGAGAAGCGAACGGGCGAGCCCTCGTTGCCATCGCCATCGAGTACGTCGACGATCTCGTACTTCACCACGACATCGGCACCTTCGGGTACTGGCGCGCCTGTCATAATGCGGACCGTCTCGCCCGCGCCGACCACGCCCTCAAAGACATGGCCCGCTGCCTCATGTCCTACGACGGAGAGCGTCACCGGAGTGTCACCGGTGGCCGCAGCAAGATCGGCTGCGCGCACGGCATATCCGTCCATAGCGCTGTTGTCAAACGGCGAAATGTCGATATCGGCCACAGCATCCTCGGCCAAGGGAAAACCAGCCGCCTGCCACACGGGAATCTCGACGAGATTGGTCGGAGCAACATGCGACAGAACAATCGACTGCGCGTCCTCCAGCGGAATGAGTTTCTCTGCCATATGCACCTCTTAATGCCACGGCGCACAACAGGAGCGCCGATTCTTTATGCTTGTCTCAGTATAATCCCCCGATGCACGACCGCGACTCGGCCTGCACCCGCAAATACACCTGTCGGTTGCAGGCCGCGAAACAGAATGGAAACCAACCCACCGGCTCGTCGCGTTTACCACGTTTTATAATGCTTGCGTTGCAACCTAAAAGAGGAACGTATGGCTCATAACGACAAACCCGAAAGCGCAAACGAAGCGCAGGATCATCCCCAGCCGCTCGACGATGGCGGTTTTTTCTCCCTGAACGACGTCATCATGGCAGGCAGGCATCAGCTCACCCGCTCCGAGCATCTCTTGGCTGTCGACACGCGCCGCAACGTCCGCAACCTATTCGCGAGCGCCAAGTTGCTCATACTTGTCGTCATCGTCTCTCTCGCCATGGGCGTTGCCGCTTGGGCGTTTTTGGCCTCGCTGAATATCGCGACCGATTATCGTGAGCACCATGCGTGGATTTACGCGCTGCTTCCCGTTGTGGGCGTTGCCACCACATGGGTGTACAAAAACCACGGTCTCGCCGCCAAGCGTGGCAACAACCTGGTCATTGACTCCGCCCTGGGCACACGCCTCATCCATATGCGCATGGCCGTCCTCACCTTCGTCTGCTCCACGCTCACGCACCTAACGGGCGGGTCGGCCGGTCGCGAGGGAGCCGCGGTGCAGATTGGCGGCACTATCGCCAGCAACATCTCGAGCCTCGCCCACCTCGAAAAGCATGACCACCACGACCTCATGCTCGCCGGCATCTCGTCGGCCTTTGGCGCCGTATTCGGTTCGCCCCTTGCCGGAGCTTTCTTTGGCATGGAGATGTGCTTTATCGGCAAGATCGACTACACCGCGGGCATCTACTGCCTGGTCGCCTCGTTTACCGGCTACTTTACGTCGCTTGCCTTGGGAACCGAGTACGAGGCGAATGTCATCACCAGCGTTCCCAACATGACACCACGGACGGTTGTCATCGTTGTTATCAGCGCCATTATCTTCGGTTTGACGGCACGCCTCTTTGCCTGGTCGGTTCGAACCGTCAAGAGCCTGTACGGTCGCTTTATCACCAACTACCTTACTCGCGCACTCGTGGGCGCGCTCGTGGTTTTGGCCGCCTATGCCCTTCTCGACGCCTGGGACTATGCCGGCCTTGCCACCTGGCTCTCGGGCGCCGGGTTCGCCGGTACCACGACCCTGGCGGACGCAGCCATCAAGCTCGTGGTGACGGCGCTCACTCTGGGCGCCGGCTTCCAAGGCGGCGAGGTCACACCCCTGTTTGGCATCGGTGCGGCGCTCGGCGGCTGGATCGGTTGCCTCGTCGGAATCGACCCCAGCTTTCTGGCGGCTCTCGGCATGCTCGGCGTGTTCTGCGCCGGCCTCAACGTGCCCATCACCACCTGCATGATGGCCATCGACCTGTTCCACGGCACGGCAGCCGGCTTCTTCGTGATCGTGGCGTTTATCAGCTATCTCGTCGGCGGCCACCGCGGCGTATATCCCGCGCAGCGCATTGTCTCGCCTAAACGCCGTTCGCTTATTGTGGATGAGGGCGGTACGGTAGCGGATGCTATCGAGCGCCACAACGACCTGATAGAGTAGACGTTAGTATTCGCCGTGCAGCCACAATCGGGGGCAATTCGACCTGAGCGCGACCGCACCGTCACGTCATACGCCAGGAGTCGCTCCATGCACGCAACTGATTTTGGTCGCACGCTCATAATCGCCAACCCTGCCGCCCAGTCGGGTGCGGCGCGCGAGGTCGCTGAGCGCCTGCAGCGCTTTTTGGACATGACCGCGCGCTCATCCCAGTTTGACCTGGTGCTGACTGAGCGCATGGGACATGCCAAGGAGCTTGCCGCGCAGGCTCAGGGCTATCGCACCGTTATCGCCCTTGGCGGCGACGGCGTGATCCACGAGGTCGCCAATGGACTCATGAAGCAGGATGAGGCGGTCCGTCCCGCCCTTGCCGTCCTACCCGTAGGCTCCGGCAACGATTTTGCCCAGACCCTCGGTATCGACGATTTCTCCGGCAAGGATTTTGGCGCGCTGCTCACCTGCGAGCTGCAGCGCCAGGATATCGGACGCATTCGCTCATGGAACCCCGCAAACGGCAGCGGCGAGGCTACCGTTGAGTACTACGACCAAACGCTTTCGGTCGGCATCGATGCCGCCATCGGCCTGGGCACCACCGAGCTGCGCAAAAAGACGGGCCTCGCTGGCGCTCCGCTCTACACCCTCTCGGGTCTGGAGCAGTTTGGTCTGCGCTACCGCAACTACCCCATGACAGTCAGCTTTGACGGGGCGCCCGCCGAGCGCGTAAGGGCGATCATCATGGCGATTCAGCTGGGCCCCACGTATGGCTCGGGCTATCGCATCTGCCCCGATGCCGACCCCTGCGACGGCATGCTCGACGTCTGCTACGCATGCGGCCCCGTCCCTCGCGCGATTGCCCTGCCTATGTTTCTTTCGGCCAAGGACGGCCACCATACCAAGCTGCCGCCGGTTCGCATGCGCCGCTGCCGCCATGCCGAGTTCACGTTCGAGGAGCCCGACTACCCCATCCAAGCCGACGGCGAGTCCGTTGTCGCCTCGCGCATCGAGGTCGACGTCCTCGGCGGCGCCCTCCACGTCTGGCACCCCACCCACTAGCCATCCCTAAGTTGCGGTGAAATAGGGACTGTTTATGCAGGTAAAGCCGGAAAACAATCCCTATTTCACCGCAACTTACGAGGAGGCTATTCGTCGCTGCCCGGCTTGCGTCGGTTGGCCTTTTTAATGGCGTTGAAGTGTTTGTCGTTGAGCCTGCGCTGGCGAGAGCGCTGAGGCACCTTGGTCTTTACGCGTCGGCGCGGCGGACGTCCACGACGCTCAAGCTCAGCGCGCAGCTTACGCAGGCAGCTGCTACGGTTTTGGAACTGACTGCGGCTCTCGCGCGCCGTCACGGTAATCCCCGAAGGGATATGCTTCATGCGCACCGCTGAGTCCGTCGTGTTCACGCCCTGCCCACCCGGGCCCGTCGCGCGAAACACCTGCACCTCGCAATCGCGCGCCAACTCCTCGACCGACATCTCGGCATAGTGCGCATACTCGCGCCACCCCATCTTGTTCTCATCCATATCAACACCTCCCCTCATACAAAAAATGTGACAAAGGGACAGTCCCTTTGTCACATCGCATACCAATCGCTTGTGTCGCGCGCTTAGGCGAAGGTGATCTCGCCGGTCTCGCAGTCCATATCGGCGATACGGGCCAGGCTCTCAACGCGGAAGCCGCGCTCGCGGAGCTTATCGCCACCGCCCTGGAAGCCCTTCTCCACCGCAATGCCAATACCGGACACCTCGGCACCCGCAGCCTCGCAGATCTTGATTAGGCCCTCGAGCGCGCAGCCGTTGGCCAGGAAGTCGTCGATAATCAGGACCTTGTCGCCCTCGGACAGGAAGCGCTTGCCAACGATGACCGGGTACTCCTTCTGCTTGGTAAAGGAGTAGATGGTCGTGGCATACTGCTCGCCGTCGAGGTTGATGGACTGCGCCTTCTTGGCAAAGACAACCGGCACGCCGCCAAAATGCTGGGCCGCGATGCAAGCCATGCCAATGCCCGAAGCCTCGATCGTCAGGATCTTGTTGATCTCGACGCCCTCGAACAGACGGGCCCACTCGGCACCCATGTGGTCAAACAGCTCAACGTCGCACTGGTGGTTGAGGAAGGCATCAACCTTAAGGACATTACCGGCCTTTACGATGCCGTCATGGCGAATACGATCCTCAAGCTCCTGCATGGCGCAACCCCTTCTCGCGGCAACGATACCGCGCGATTAATAAACGTTGTTCGATAGTCTACCACGGACCGACCCCCGCCCGCCCCACAAGCCGCATCGCACCATAAAGCTGCAAGACCAGTAGATAGGCCCAATTCGTGGCATACAGCCTCCCAAGACGCTAATAGCGGACGCGGATCCTCACCAAACGCACCATGGCGAGCGCAAAGCCCACAGCGGCCACAGCCATGAGCACGTAGAACACCGAACGGAAACCAAACAGGAACACATCCGGACGGCCTGCAACAAAACTGGTCACGGCCTCGCCCATCGCCACGCTCATCTGCCCATACAGGATATGCGACGCCGCCGTAATGCCCACTGCCATACCCGCATAGCGCGCCAGGCTACCCAGGCTGCCCGCAAAGCCGAGCGCTTCGCGCGGAGCCGAGCCCATGTACAGCGAGTTGTTAGGACTCTGGAAAATCGACGTACCGCACGACATAAACGCGACACAGCACACGATCACAGGGATAGAAGAGTGCTCATCGAGCGTGCTTACCGCAAAAAGACCGCATACGTACACGCCCAGGCCGACCGCCGTGGGGCCCTCGCAGCCAACACGGTCCGAAACCGTACCCGAAAGCGGTCCGATAAAGGCATTCACCATCGGCAGTGCCAAAAAGAGCAGTCCGGAAATGTCAGAACCAAAGCCGTGGGCGTCCTGAAAATAGAACGGCAGAATAAACTCGGATGCGCCAATGCCAACGAACACGATGAGCATGCAGGCAAGGTTGATAGTGAAGGCCGAATTTGCAAAGCAGCGACGAGCAGCCTCGATCAGGGACATGGGGCGCTCGCCGGCCTCCGGCTTAACATGCGGCAGCGTGTAGAGCCCCACGATAAACGAGATGACGCCGATGGGCAGGTTGATGAGGAAAATGCTCTCCCAGGGAAAGCTTGCCACCAGCATGCCGCCGAGCACGGGGCCACACATCATGCCGAGGGCCACGAAGGTCGCAAGAATACCCATGGCACGACCGCGCTCGCGAGCCGGAAACGACTCGGTGATGATACCCATGTTGTTGGCCATGGCCGCCGCGCAACCGACGCCCTGAACGATGCGTGCCAGAATAAGAACTTCGAGCGAGGCCGAAAGGCCGCAAAGCAGCGAACCGGCCGTAAAGACGATTACGCCCAGCTGGAATACGCCGACCTTGCCGCGCACGTCGCCCAGGCGGCCAAACGGCAGCATAGCCACGCACGTCGCAAGCAGATACACCGAGCTCACCAGCTGAATGCGATCGAGGCCCACGCCCAGCTCCTTTTGCATCACGGGCAGCGCCACGGTCACGACGGTCGAATCCAGACACGACATAAACGTCATGATGAGCACGGTAAACAGAATCGCCCATTTGTTCTTGCCATGGGTGTCGCCCTCTAGAGCAATGTGCTCGCGGCGCAGCTGCTCTGCAGTTTTCTCCATATCCATCCTTTCGAGTGGCGCAACACAAAAACGGGGCCCCATCGCCTGCGAACAGTTGCGATTGGGGTCCCGCCTACGGAATCGGAACGAAAGGTCGCCGAAGCTTTCTGCCAGCATCGGCGCCTTGTGCGAACGCTAGCCTAGCACTGCTCGAGCGCCTGCTCAAGGTCGGCAATCAGATCGGCCGTGTCCTCGAGGCCGCACGACAGGCGCACCATGTCGGCGGAAATGCCACAGGCGATGAGCTCCTCATCGTTCATCTGGCGATGCGTGGCATTAGCGGGATGCAGGCAGCAAGTGCGGGCGTCGGCCACGTGCGTGGCAATCTGGGCGAGCTTGAGGCTCTTCATAAAGGTCTCGGCCGCCGCGCGACCACCGTTAAAGCCAAAGCTCACGACGCCGCAGGTACCGTTGGGCATGTACTTCTGAGCCAGGTCATAGTACTTGTCGCCCTCCAGGCCCGGATAGCTCACGAAGCGCACCTTGGGATGGCTCTGCAGGAACTTGGCAACGGCCAGGCCGTTCTCGCAATGACGCGGCATACGCACGTGCAGGCTCTCGAGCGAGCTGTTCAGGAAAAACGCCGCCTGAGGGTTCTGCATGGGACCGAGGTCGCGCATGAGCTGCGCGGTGGCCTTGGTAATGAAGGCGCCCTCGCGACCGAACTTCTCGGCATACGTCACGCCGTGGTAGCTCTCGTCGGGCGTGGTGAGACCCGGGAACTTGTCCGCATGAGCCATCCAGTCAAACTGGCCGTGGTCGACGATCACGCCGCCCAGGTAGGCAGCATGCCCATCCATGTACTTGGTGGTGGAGTGCGTAACGATGTCGGCGCCCCACTCAAAGGGACGGCACATCACGGGCGTCGGGAAGGTGTTGTCGACCATCAGCGGCACGCCGTGGTCATGCGCGGCCTTGGCAAAGCGCTCAATATCGAGCACGGCAAGGGCAGGGTTGGCAATCGTCTCGCCAAAGACGAGCTTGGTATTGGGCTCAAAGGCTGCCTCGAGCTCCTCGTCGGTGCAGTCGGGGGCAACGAACGTGCAGGTCAGACCCATGCGCTCCATGGTATGGGCGAGCAGGTTGTAGGTACCGCCGTAGATAGCAGAGCTCGCGACCACGTGATCGCCGGCACCGGCCACGTTAAAGATCGCGAGGAAATTCGCCGCCATGCCCGAGCTCGTGAGCATCGCGGCAGTGCCGCCCTCCATCTCGCAGATCTTGGCGGCAACCAGGTCGCACGTAGGATTCTGCAGACGGCTATAGAAGTAGCCCGACTCCTCCAGATCAAAAAGCTTGCCCATGTGCTCGGACGTGTCGTACTTCCACGTGGTGGACTGGTAGATAGGCACCTGACGCGGCTCCGCATCACCCGGGCGATAACCGCCCTGAACACACGTCGTACCGATGGTCTGCTCGCTCATATCCAACTCCCTTACTTGGGTTTTGTTTTATTCGGTTCACGATACCGCTACCGCACACCCCTCTCAACCCATCCCCAAGGTGGGTTATGAGACAAATTGATCAGGGTATTTATCTCAAGCCTTGGGCATTTGCTCGATAGATAAAAATGAGGCATACATGAAGCTCTCGATGATTACGTGCACCGTCACGGGTACCATAGGCGGGTACACCGTGACCAAGGAGACAACGATGAAGCAAATCGATACGGCCCAGCTCGACATCACCGCCTGTCAGGCGCAAGCTGCCGAATACCACGCCCGCGGCTTTAACTGCGCCCAGGCCGTCGCCTGCACGCTCGCGCCCGCCGTCGGGCTCGACCCCCAGATCGCCTTTACCCTCACCGAGGGCTTTGGTGCCGGCATGGGCGGCATGACCGAAACCTGCGGCGCCATCTCGGGCGCCGTGGCCATCATGGGCTTTGTAATGAGCGACGGCATGGAAAACCCCAAGACCAAGGGCCAGACCTACAAGCTGTCGCGCGAGATCGCCAAGCGTTTTGGCGAGAAGAACACGACGACCGTCTGCGGCACGCTCAAGGGCGTCGGATCGGATAAGGGTCCGCTCCGCAGCTGCCCTGGCTGCATCGACGATGCCGTCGCGATCGCCTGCGATGTGCTAAAGCAGCTCGCCGAGTAAACGGCAGCAACGGAAAAACAAAGGCCGGCGTGCGCTTGGGATCCATCCAAAAGTACGCTGGCCGTCGCCGTTAGAACTCGGCAAATTCGGGGGCGCCGACCTCAATCTCCTCGCGCCCCGCCATAAGCTCGCGCATCTTAGCGCAAAACGGCTCCTGCTCCCCCGCCTTAAACACCAAATGAATCGTCACGGCATCCGCGTAATCGGTATCCGAAACCTTGGCGCCCGAATCCTGCGCCAGGCGAAGCACCTGTTCGTATTGCGGATAGGCCACATGAACATCAACGGGCACAACGCTCGTCATCTCAACGATCTGTCCAGCCTCCTGAGCCGCGGCCACCGCCGCCTGCGTCGCCGCGGTATAGGCGCGCACCAAGCCACCGGGCCCTAACAGCGTGCCACCAAAATAGCGCGTCACTACGCAGCAAACATTTTTGAGTTCCGCGCCACGCAACACCTCGAGCGTCGGCATACCGCTCGTGCGGCTCGGCTCACCATCATCGCTCTGGCGCTCGCGTCCATCGACTAAAATCCACGCGGGAACATTGTGTCGAGCGTCGTAATGACGCTTGCGAACCATCTCGATAAAGGCATTCGCCTCATCCTCGGACTCAATATGGACCAGTTGGGCAATAAAACGGCTCTTGCGGTCCACAAACTCGCCCGAAGCCTCAATATTCGATTGCAGAGTAAAATAGCTGTCCAACAAAGCCCCTCAACAACAAGCAAAGCAACAAACAGCCTCAATAATACGGCAAAGACAGAACCGTTGTCCTCGCCGACAAGAACGGAAACGCCAATAATGCCGTCACCAACAGCGAGAACCCGTCAGCGCGAGCAAGGTGCCTTGAAAGACGAGGGCATTGACCTTATGGTCATGCCCGAAGGCTTGTAAGGCAGATTGCCGCGCTGACGGGTTCGCAGCGTCAACATAGTTGCCAAGTGGGCCTATAAGCCGGGTTCTGTCGTGAACGGTCATTTATCTTGTCTGCACGTTACCGTGCAGCTCCACGCACGCTACCCGAACGCGGACCGGGCCGGCCCATAGCGTTCCTATTCGCGCTTGCTCCGGATGGGGCTTGCCAAGCCGCCGTGTTGCCACGACGCTGGTGGTCTCTTACACCACCGTTTCAGCTTTTCCCTTTACGCCTTGCGGCGCAGGTGGGAGTCTTCTTTTCTGCGGCGCTTTCCGTCGGATCACTCCGCCCGGCCGTTAGCCGGCATCCCGCCCTCTGGAGCCCGGACTTTCCTCACGCGTACTGCAAGCAGCACATCGCGCGACCGTCTGGCCCACTCAGCAGTGCAAGAGTGTAACACACCGTTGCCGCAGGCAATGGCACAACGCAAACGCTCGACACGATAAACCAAGAACCGCCATGCGCTACAATGGTCCTGTCGATGGGCAACGTCGTCAGTCGAGACGCGACCGCGCTCCACACCCCTCCGTCTACTCGGTGTGTTCCCGCCTCCTCCCCGAGGCGGGATGTCGGCATTTTTTCATGCACCGACAACCAAATAGCTTGTGGATAGCATGGGCAGCATCATGCATCTCGGCACCAAATGCAAAAAGGGACCCGTCCATTGCGGACGGGTCCCTTAAAACAAGTGATCGTCAAACCGATTTACTCGGCGTCGGTCTCCTCGTCCTTCTTCTCGGAAGGCAGCGGGGTAACCTCGATCTCGACACCCAGAGTCTCAGCAGCGGACTTCATGGACAGGGAGATACGACGACGGTCGAGGTCGATCTCCATGACCTTGACCTGAACCTTGTCGCCCACATGGGTGACCTGAGAAGGCTGATCGACGTGCTTGTTGGCCATCTCGGAGATGTGCACCAGGCCCTCGATGCCCTCGCCCAGGTCGACGAAAGCGCCGAACGGGACAAGCTTGGTCACAGTGCCCTCGACGATAGCGCCGACGGGGTACTTCTTGACCAGTGCGCGCCACGGATCCTCGGTGGTCTGCTTGAGACCCAGGGAGATGCGCTCGCGGTTGAGATCGACGTCGAGAACCTCGACCTCGACCTCCTGGCCGACCTTGACAACCTCGGAAGGATGGTTGACGTGGTTCCAGGAGAGCTCGGAGATGTGGATGAGGCCGTCGATACCGCCGAGGTCAACGAAGGCGCCGAAGTCGACGATGGAGGAAACGGTGCCCTGGAGACGCATACCAGACTTGAGCTTGGACAGGATCTCGGAGCGCTCGGCCTTACGGGACTCCTCGAGCACGACGCGACGGGAGAGGACAACGTTGTTGCGGTTGCGGTCCATCTCGATAACGCG
>CABUJH010000010.1 GCA_902491895.1 uncultured Collinsella sp.
TGACGGCGTCGAGCGTGGCGTCGTTCATGACCTTCTCGCCGCAGTCGGCGCAGGTATAGCTGGGGATAGGCACGCCCCAGTTGCGCTGACGGCTGATGCACCAGTCGGGACGCTGCTCGACCATGGCGCCGATGCGGTTGGCGGCGTGAGCCGGATACCACTTGACGTTCTCGCGGACCTCTTTGCCAGCCTGCTCGCGCAGACCGGTCTTGTCCATCGAGACAAACCACTGGTCGGTAGCACGGAAGAGCACCGGGTGCTTGCAGCGCCAGCAGTGCGGATAGCTGTGCGTGATCTTCTTCTCGAGGACCAGGGTGCCGCGCTCGCGCAGGAACTCGATGATGTGCGGGTTGGCCTCATCGGTGTCCATGCCGCTGAAGGGGCCGCCGGTGCCAAACTCCTCGCCGGTGTAGAACTTGCCGTCGTCATCGACCGGCATGCAGATGTCGGTGATGCCCTCATTGAGGCAGGCAAAGTAGTCGTCGACGCCGTGGCCGGGCGAGTTGTGGACGATACCGGTACCGTCATCGACACCGACGTAATCGGCCAGCAGCGCCACGCCCTCAACACCGTCAAAGATCGGCTGCTTGTAGTGGATGTGGTGGAAGGTCTCGGCGGGAACCACGTAGGGCTTACCGTCGACCATGACCGGGGTGTACTCCCAGCCAAACTCCTCGCAGCACTTGGGAGCCAGGTCCTCGAGCATGACCTCGGCACGGCCCTCGTGCTCAACGGCGACATAGGCGGCGCCGGGCTTTAGGGAAACGGCCTGGTCGGAGGGGATGGTCCACGGCGTGGTCGTCCAGATGATAAAGTCGACCGGGCCGTCGAAGTTCTCGAGGCCGGCAGGCTTGGAGGTCATCTCAAAGCGCACGAAGATGGAGGGGCTCGTCTCGTCGGAGTACTCGATCTCGGCCTCAGCCAGCGCGGTGTGGCAGTGCTTGCACCAGTGAACCGGCTTGTGGCCGCGATAGATCATGCCCTTATCGAACATGGCCTTGAAGACCTCGATGTCGGCGGCATCGTGCTGGTGATAGAGCGTCAGGTAGGGGTTGTCCCAGTCGCCGAGCACGCCCAGACGGCGGAAGCCGGCCTTCTGAAGCTCGATGTTCTCGACAGCGAACTCGTTGCAGAGCTCACGGATCTTGGCCGTGGGGGTCTGGTTGAACTTCTCGGTGCCGAGCTTCTCCTCGACCTTATGCTCGATCGGCTGGCCATGGCAGTCCCAACCGGGGACATAGGGAACCTCATAGCCCTGCATCATCCAGTAGCGGTTGATCATGTCCTTGGAGATCTTGTTCATGGCGTGGCCGATGTGGATCGGGCCGTTGGCGTACGGAGGACCGTCGTGCAGCACGAACTTCTTGTGACCCTCGTTCTTCTTCAGAACCTGCTCGTAGACCTTGTTGTCCTGCCAGTCCTTGAGTCGCTTGGGCTCGGACTTGGAAAGACCGGCACGCATGGGAAAACCGGTCTTGGGCAGATTCATCGTCTGCTTGTACTCGTTTGCCACGGTACCCCTTTCATGTCGTGGGCGCGCACGCCCGTTGGGCACCAAAAAAAGCGCCCGTCCCTACAAGCTGGGACGAAGCGCCACAAAACGAGCTGTACGCCCGCAAAAGCTCTTCGCTTAACCACCCAGCTTAGATGCCCTCGCCCGCATATTCGCGCGCTCGCATCCGTTACTCGGCTGGCCTGTATCGACGACCATCTCGGCGATGTCTACTAAGACGAACCTGTGCGGCACGTCCGTTGGGACCGCAGCTCCGGGGTGATTTTCATCGGTCGCATGCACGGGTTCTCAGCGATCCCCGCTCTCTGTAGCATGCGGACGGCCGACTACTCGTCCCCATCAACGCTTATGCGGAGTATGCTAGCACGTTCCGCGGCGGCGAAAAACCCTCAACACCGGTTTTATACGTTCGAAATTTCTCGCTATTACAACCCTTCTCTAGGAGCAAAATACCTGAAAGCACTCTATCGAACGAAAGAAGGTTGCTATGCGCACGATTGGAATGAGCGACTACACCGTCGGCGAGGATTGCTTTGACGAGCTGCCCGGCGCGCTGGCCGAATACGGAGCGACCAAGGTCGCCATCATCGGCGGCAAGCGAGCCCTGGCTGCAGCGCTGCCGGGCATCGAGGCGGCACTTGAAGGCACCGATGTCGAGGTCCTGGAGACGCGCGTCTATGGCACCAACAGTACGCGTGCCAATATCGCCAAGGTCGTGAACTCCCCTGCCTGCCAGGAAGCCGACGTGCTCATCGCATGCGGCGGCGGCAAGGCACTCGATACCGTCAAGACCGCAGCCATCGAGCTCAAGAAGATCGTCTTCACCGTCCCGACGATCTGTTCTAACTGCTCCGCCGCGACCGCCATTGCCGTCGTGTACAACGACGACGGCTCGCTCGAGGGCTATTCGTACCCCAACCGACCGGCGCACATCTTCATCAACCCCAAGATCATCGCCGAAGCTCCGGCGGAGTACTTCTGGGCCGGCGTGGGCGATGCCCTGTCCAAGCAGCCCGAGGTCGAGTACGCCACGAGCGCCGGCAACTTGGAGCACACGGCAGGCCTTGGCCTGGCACTCGCCCACACCTGCTCCGAGCCGCTATTTACCTATGGCGTCCAGGGTCTTGAGGACGTGCGCCAGAACCTGTCGAGCGAGGCCGTCAAGCAGATCGCGCTCGATATCGTGGTCAACACGGGCTATGTCTCAAACCTGACCAACCAGAACGATTACTACTACAACTCAAGTGTGGCGCACGCGTTCTACAACGCCACCTGCAGCATTCCGCGTGAGGGCACCTACCTGCACGGCGAGGTCGTAAGCCTGGGCGTGCTCGCGCTGTTTGCCTATACGGGCGATACCGAAAACCTTGAGCGCTACGCCGCCTTTAACAAGCAGATGGGACTGCCCGTGACGCTTGAGCAGGTCGGGCTTTCCGAGGCCGACATCCCTGCCCTATGCGAGCACGCGCATGCCACCAACGAATGGAAGCAGGGAAACCCCGAGCCTTTCACCGACGAAAAGTTCGCCGCCGCCATCAAGGCCGTCAACGCCTACGGCCATGCGCTCTAGGACTGGCCCAAAACCACCACAAAGGGGACAGGCACCTTTGTGGTGGTTTTTTATTGCTCAAGTATTTTGGGGTCGAACTCGCTAGCCGGAATGACGCGGTAGCCGTGACGCAGCAACAGATCGACGAAAACGCCGTTGCCCGCGGTGAGCGTACCGCTAAAGGTGCCGTCGTAGATGCGCCCTGCACCACACGAGGGACTGCGGTCCTGCAAGACACACGCGGCGATCTCTTCCGGACCGCCCGCCTGCTCACACATATCGAGCGCACGTTGAGCGCCCAGGCGGAATTCCCGGTCAACGGACACGCCCTCGCAGGTACGAACCTCGCCGTTCACAATCTCGGACGGCTTGCGCGGCGTGGGCAGGCCCCCAAAGACCTCAGGGCACACCAAGAGGACCTCGGTCCCCGTACGCTCGCAGGCCTCGACCAGCTCGCGATGGTAATTATCGAGACCGTTATACTTGCAGCTCTCGCCCATCAAGCAGGCGCTCACCACGATCTTCATGTGCATCCCTCCTAAGCAAAACGCCCCATTTGAGATAGGCACTCAAATGGGGCGTCGATATTTACTGTCCCGAACGCAACGTTACTGTTGCTTTGGCATCAGCGGATTTTCGCGTGTGAGGAGGTTCATGAACTCCTCGCCCGTGATCGTCTCCTTCTTGTACAGATAACGAGCCAGCTCATGGAGCTTGAACTTGTTCTCCTTCAGGATCTGCAGGGCGCGATCATGCGCGTCCTCGATCAGCTTGGCGACAATCGCGTCCACGCGCTCGGCCGTACCGGGGGCGCAGGTGAGCGACGTGTCCTGGTTGAGGTACGCGTTCTGGACGGTACCGAGCGCCATCATGCCAAACTCATCGGACATACCAAAGCGCGTCACCATGTTACGGGCGAGTTTGGTGGCCTGCTCGATATCGTTGGCAGCACCAGTCGTCATCTCGCCAAAGATGAGCTCCTCCGCGGCACGTCCACCGCAGTAGACGGCGAGCTTGTCCAGGACCTCCTGGCGCGTGGTCAGGAAGCGCTCGTCCTCCTCGACCTGCATGGTGTAGCCCAGAGCGCCGCTCGTGCGCGGCACGATGGTGATCTTGGTAACCGGCGCGGAACCCTTTTGGCGGGCAGCGACGATGGCATGACCGATCTCGTGGTAGGAAACGACCTGCTTCTCGTGGTCGGAAAGCACCGTGGACTTACGCTGCTGGCCGGCAATGACGACCTCCACCGACTCCTCGAAGTCGTCCTGGGTCGCGCGCTTGCGGCCTTCGCGAACAGCGCGCAGGGCACCCTCGTTGATGATATTGGCAAGGTCGGCGCCCGAGGCACCGGGCGTGGCGCGGGCAATAGCGGTCAGGTCGATCGGCGGCTGCGTCTTCACGCTCTTGGCATGCAGCTCGAGGATGTTCTTGCGGCCAGTCAGGTCGGGCAGCTCAACGGGAATGCGGCGGTCAAAACGACCGGGGCGCAGCAGGGCGGGATCGAGGCTGTCGGGACGGTTGGTCGCAGCGAGGACGACGATGCCCTTGTGGTTATCGAAGCCGTCCATCTCGGTCAGCAGCTGGTTGAGCGTCTGCTCGCGCTCGTCGTTGCCACTAAAGCCGCCGCCATCGCGCTTCTTGCCGATGGTATCGATCTCATCGATAAAGACGATACACGGGGCCTTTTCCTTGGCCTGCTTAAACAGGTCACGAACCTTGGCGGCACCGCGGCCGACGAACATCTCGACGAACTCAGAACCCGAAATGCTAAAGAACGGCACGCCCGCCTCGCCGGCAACAGCCTTGGCAAGCAGGGTCTTACCGGTACCCGGAGGACCGACAAGGAGAGCACCGCGCGGAAGCTTGGCGCCGATCTCCTCGTAGCGCTGCGGATTCTCCAGAAAGTCGACGACCTCCTTGAGGGACTCCTTGGCCTCTTCCTGGCCGGCGACGTCCTTAAAGGTCACGCCAACATCCTTGGAGGCAATCACGCGAGCGCCGGACTTGCCCAGTCCGCCGCCGCCAAAGCCGCCGCCAAAGTTCATCGACGGGCCGTCATCACCCATGGCCTTCTTCATACGGCGGTTGAGCCACCAACCGATAAGGAAGAAAATCGCCATGGGAAGGATGAGTGTAAGAAGGTAGTAGGTCATCAGACCCGAGTTTTTATCGGGAACGACCGACTCCAGGGACGCACCGGATTCAAGCACGCGATCGGTAAAACCCGCATCATTCGGCACGCCGGTCGTCTTGTAGGCGATATTCTCGTCCTCGCCCTTCTTGGTGTAATAAATCGTGTAATCATCCGTGTTGTACTCGACCTTGTCGACGCTTTTCTTATCGAGCGCTTTGACAAACGTCGAATAATCGGTCTTCGTAATCTGCTGCGTGTGACCGATGTTGGGGAACAGAACGGTCGAGAGCACGAGGTAGACGACGAAGGCGATGAGCACGTAGAGGATCATATTCCGTCTACGTTTGTTGTCATCCATCTCCATCTGCTTGAACTCCATCTACTGGGGTTGATAATGCTATCTAGAATACCCAACCCGGACGGCGATAAACCGACGCCGGGCACGAAAGGACAGAGATGGCATCACTGGAAGTCGGCAAGGTTCAAATCTATACGGGCGACGGCAAGGGCAAGACGACGGCTGCGCTGGGGCTCGCGCTGCGCGCCACGGGCTATGGACTTAACGTGCTCATGCTGCAGTTTGCCAAGAAGCTACACTGCGCCGAACACGATGCCGCACCGCGCCTGGGGCTGCGCATTGTACAGGCCGATCGCGACACACCCGAGGCTTGCGCCGAGCAGATCATGGAGCTCGCACGCGAGCAGATTAGCCAGGTCGACGTGCTGATCTTGGATGAGCTTGGAGAAGCCATGCGACGAGGCTTTGTGACGCGCGAAGATGTCGAAGCGTTGATCGCGATAAAGCCTACCACCACAGAGCTCGTGCTCACCGGCCGTGGACTGCTGCCGTTGGCCGACCTTGCGGACCTGGTCACCGAAATGCGCCCCGTCAAACACTACTTCGACGAAGGCCTCCTAGCCCGACAAGGCATCGAATACTAATTGATCCAAAGGGGACGGAGGAAAACGGATCATCGACATCAAGACGGAGAGAAATGATCCGTTTTTCTCCGTCCCCAAGGGATCATTTGGCAGTGGCGCGGCCGAGCCAGTTGCCGCTATGGTGGTAGATGGTGAACATCGTGGCGGTGATGAGCCAGGTTACAGGGTAGACCAGCAGCAGGTGCTCAAGCGACGGATCGAACGGCATAATCGCAAACACCCAGATCACCCTGAGCACGACGGTGCCAAAAATCGTGAGCAGCATGGGCTGCAAGCTCACGCCGGCACCACGAATGGAGCCCGACGCGTTTTCGATAATCGAGAAAATCGCGTAGAACGGCGCAATGAAATGAAGAATCGTCGTGGTATACGCCGCAATCGAAGCATCGTCGACAAACAGACGCGACAGAGGACCCGAGAACACCAGCAGCACGGCAGACAGGCCACCAATGAGCATAAACGACAGCACGAGCGACGTATGGTAGCCCTTGCGCATGCGCTCGTAGTTGCGCGCGCCAAAGTTCTGTGCCGAGAACGTGGTGATCGACACGCCAAGCGCCTCGGTAACCATCCAGACAATGCCATCCAAACGGCCCGAAAGACCCCACGCCGTGGTGACATCGGCGCCAAACGAGTTGACCGACACCTGAATCAAAACGTTGGAAATCGAATACGCAGCAGACTGAAAGCCAAGCGGCAGACCACACGAGATCATGCTCTTACAAATGCCAGGATCAATGCCGAGTTTGGACAGCGAAAGCCGCCACGCACCCGGTGCGTGCATCATGCGAATCACGATCATCGTGGCGTTGGAGCAAATGGTCAGCGCCACCGCGATGCCGCAGCCCAGAGCCTCCATATGAAGCACGGCAACGAAGATGACATCCAGCACCGCATTAACAAGGCAGCCGGAAGCGATGATCACAGCAGGTCCGCGCGTGTCGCCCACGGCGCGCAGCAGTGCCGTACCCATATTGAGCAGCAGCGCCGCAACCATGGCGGCAAAATAGCAACGAGCATAGGCCACGCCCTCGGCCAATAGCTCATGCGGCGTGTTCATAAGCACCAGCATGGGCTCAACGAACACTATGCCAAGAATCGAGAAAACGATACCGCCCACCAGCGCGAGCGTCATGGCCGTATGGACCGAACGGCTCAGTCGCTCATCATCGTGCTGGCCAAAATACTGACCGGTAATGACCGCGCAGCCGGCGCCGACGCCAACGCAAAAGCCAATGCAGAGCTCGGTGAGCACCATCGTGGCCTGAATGCCGCCCAGTGCGAGCTTGCCGCCAAACTGACCGACGATATAGGTACCGATAAGCGTGTAGGCCTGCTGAAAAAACGAACTAAAAAAGATGGGAACGCACAGCGAAAGCAGCTGCTGCCAAATAACGCCCTGCGTTACATCGATAGCCGTAGATTTCATAGCCACACGCCCTCCCCACCAGCATACGTCAAACAACAAAACGGCAATTTAAGGCCAAAACCAATAGCAGCTTAGCACCGACCGGCGTCGACCGAAACACCCCGAGTCAGAGCCCGGTGCGAACTATCTGCTTAGTGATACAAACCCGGCTGGTAGTGATACTCATTGCTCACATGCGGGCACAGCTGCCAAAAGGCGACGGCACTCGCCGCGGCCACGTTGAGCGAATCGACCCCGTGCGCCATCGGAATGCGCACGGCCCGGTCGCAGCCCGCGATGGTCTTGGCGCCCAGGCCAGCACCCTCGGTGCCCATAAAGATTGCCAGGCGGTCAATCTCCTGGAGCGCGGGATCGTCCAGCGAAACGGAGTCGTCCGTCAGCGCCATCGCAGCGCACGAAAAACCGGCTTCGTGCAGTGCCGCCAGGCCATCGTGCGGCCACACACGAGCCTCGCTGCCAATACGCGTCCACGGCACCTGAAACACCGTGCCCATGCTCACGCGGGCCGAGCGACGGTACAGCGGGTCGCAGCACGTCGGACTGACCAAAATACCGTCGACATTGAGCGCGGCGGCCGAGCGGAAAATCGCACCCACGTTCGTGTGGTCGACAATACCCTCGAGCACGCACACGCGCACCGGGCGCTCCCCCGCCGCCTCGACGACGCCACCCAAGAACTCATCAACCGGAATCTGCCGCGGGCGACGAAACGCCGCGAGCGCACCGCGCGTCACGTTAAAGCCCGTCAGCTGCTCCATGAGTTCCATGGAAGCCACGAACACAGGAACCGGACCTGCGCCCTCGCGCACAACCAGGCGCTCAAACAGCGGCGTCATCTGGTCGAGCCAGCGTTCGCCCAAAAGAAAGCTCACCGGCTCGTATCTGGCACGCACCGCGCGCTCAATAACCTTGGCACTCTCGGCGATAAAGATGCCCTTTTGCGGCTCCAGCACGCAGCGCAGCTCGCGCTCGGTCAGTCGCACGTAGGCATCGAGCCGCTCGTCCTCGAGCGAATCAATTCGCAGAACCTCAACGGCATCAGTCATAGCAGCCTGCCCGCACCCTTCTTTACAGCACATCTATACCAAACGAGGCGACGCTAAGCGCCGCCCCATGCATTCAATCAACCCGATGATACCGTTCGCGCCAGGCGATTTACGCCCCAACGCGACGATACGTCACGAACTCATAATCGACACCTTCGTCGCCCTCACCCGCGGCAATCGTGGCAACCCCGCCAGCCCGCGAAACTTCCCATGCAGGATCGGCATCCAAATTGGGAAAATACGTGTCCACGGGATGGACGCAGTGGTTATGCGTGACCTCGGCCTCCACGCAGTACGGCAAAAATTGCCGATAGACATCGCCGCCGCCGATCACCCACGCAACGGGCTCATCGGCAACCGCAGCGAGCGCCTCGTCGATGCTATGCACCACGTCGACGCCCTCGGGAGCAAAGCTCTCGTCGCGGGTGAGCACGATATTGCGGCGGTTCTTGAGCGGACGCCCACCGGGAAAACTCAGCAGGGTCTTGCGCCCCATAATGACCGGGCAACCTTTGGTGCACGCCACAAAATGGCGCATGTCGGCGCGATTGGACACCACCATATCGCCCTCGCACCCAATGCCCCAGTCGTCACACACGGCGACGATGGCAGATAGCTTACACGTCATGAGCGCCACCTACACCGCAATGGGAATGTTCCTGACCTGCGGGCCGTGCTCGTAGCCCTCGACGATGAGGTCATCTGTCGTAAACGCGTAGAAATCGTGCACGTCGGGGTTAAGCGTTACCTTGGGCGCCGCAAACTGCGGACGCTCGATAAGTTCGCGGACGATATCGACATGACGGTCGTAAATGTGGGCATCGGCAATCACATGCAACAGCTCGCCAGCGATCATATCGACCGACTGCGCGACCATCATCAGCAAAATAGCGTACTGGCACACATTCCAGTTGTTGGCGGCTAAAATATCCTGACTGCGCTGGTTGAGAATCATGTTGAGCGTCGGTTTGTCGTCCTGTGGGCGCTGCGTAACGTTATAGGTCACGCTGTACGCGCACGGATACAGGTGCATCTCGGACAGGTCGCTAAACACATAGGTGTTCGTCATGATGCGGCGGCTGTACGGCGTGTTCTTAAGGTCGTACAGCACGCGGTCCATCTGGTCGAAATCGCCCTCGGCATAATGGCTCTTCTGGCCAATCTGATACCCATAGGCCTTGCCGATGGAACCGGTCTCGTCGGCCCACTCGTCCCAAATATGGCTGTTGAGGTCATGGACGTTATTTGACTTCTTTTGATAGATCCACAGGATCTCGTCCATGGCAGACTTAAGCGCCGTGCGACGCAGGGTGAGCGCGGGGAACTCCTCACGCAGGTCGTAACGTGCCGTAACGCCAAAGTTTTTAATGGTATAGGCAGGGGTGCCATCCTCCCACACCGGTCGGACCTTTTGCCCCTCGGTGGTGGTGCCATGGTCCAAAATATCGCGGCACATGGCTACAAACTGTTGATCAGCCTTGCTCATTGACCCTCCTGTCAGTCGCCTATAAGCGAGGTTCATTGTAGCCCAGGCGCACGCGGCCCCACAGCCCAAACATAAGCCCTCACTTTCTGACATATGCCAGAAATTCCTTGCGCAAATCCCCACGTTCGCTATTCTATTGTTGACATATGTCAGATTTGGAGAGTGCATGGCAGGAAGACGCGAAAAACTGCGCCGCGTCGGGATCATCCCCGAATATCGCGGCTTTACCCCCGATGGCCTTGCCAGCGGAGACGCTATCGACATGACGGTCGACGAACTCGAGGTGCTGCGCCTCTGCGACCTGGAAGGCCTCAATCAGGAGGCCGTAGCCCAGCAGATGGGCATCGCCCGCGCCACGGTGGCGGCCATCTGCAGCCGCGCGCATCGCAAGGTGGCAAACGCGCTGGTCAACGGTCGAGCACTCATCATCGAGGGCGGCAATATCGCGTACTCCCCCATCACCACGACGACGGCCGCATGGCCAACAAAGGAGGTCGGTACCATGAGGGTGGCAACGACGTACGACAACGGCAATATCTTTATGCACTTTGGCCGCAGCGAGCAGTTCAAGATCTATGACATCCAGGATGGCAAGGTGCTCAACGAGCAGGTCGTAGGCACCGGCGGCACCGGTCACGGCGCCCTGGCGGGTCTGCTTGCCAACGGTGGCGTTGACACGCTCATTTGCGGCGGCATCGGCGGCGGGGCCATCAACGCGCTCACGCAGGCCGGCATCACGGTCTATGCGGGCGCCCAGGGCAGCTGCGATGCCTGCGTCGAGGCCCTCATTGCCGGCACGCTCGCTCAGACCGGCGAGGCAACCTGCGACTGCCATGGTCATGACCACGAGCACACCCATGAGCATGGCGAGTCCTGCGGCTGCCACGGCCATCACGAGCACGAGGGCCACAAGGGCTGCGGCTGCCACTAACGGCACGGCACCGCAAGCTCGGGGCGCGACGCTGAACGCAACCCAACAATCAAAGCCAACAACAAAGGCCACCCGGTATCTTCCGAGTGGCCTTTGCCATATCAAGCTGGAATTACAGCCCTATTTCTTATTGCGCATCTGCGCTTCCATCTGGCGCAGCAGGTCCATATCGGACTTAGGACCGCCCGTTCCCAGTCCGCCCATGCCGCCCAGACCCATGGCATCCAGACCGGGAATATTGGGCATGCGCATCTTCTTGCCCTTCTTACCCTTCTTGCCCTTCTTGCCGCCGGCCTGCGCCTGATTGGCCATCGTGCGCATGCGGCCCATCATCTTGTTCATCTCGCCCCACTGCTTCATAAGGCTATTGACCTCGGTGGGGGTTACGCCGGCTCCCTTGGCAATACGGGCGCGGCGCTGGCCGTTGATGATGGAGGGACGCAGGCGCTCCTCCTTGGTCATCGACATGATGATGGCCTCGTTCTTGTCGAAGATGCCCTCGTCCAGGTTGCCGCCCATCTGGTTGAGCGCGCGCTGGCCGCCGGGGAGCATGCCCAGAATGCCCTTCATACCGCCCATCTTCTTGACGGCCTTCATCTGGTCGAGCATATCGTTCATGGTAAAGCCCTCGCGCAGCATACGCTCGGCAGCCTCGAGCTGCTCGGCGTCGGCCGCCTCCTGGGCCTTCTCGATGATGCCGACAACATCGCCCATGCCCAAGATGCGCTTGGCCATGCGGTCGGGGTAGAACGGCTCCAGCGAATCGGGCTTCTCGCCCATGCTCACGAACTTGATGGGCTTGCCGGTCACCTGGCGCACGGAAAGCGCGCCGCCGCCACGGGCGTCGCCGTCGAGCTTGGAGATGATCACGCCGTCAAAGTCGGTGCGATCGGCGAAGGTCGAAACGACGTTGACGATGTCCTGGCCGGTCATGGCGTCGACGACCATCAACACCTGGTCGGGCTTGACGGCCTTCTTGATGTCGACGGCCTCCTGCATCATCTGCTCGTCGATCTGCAGACGACCGGCGGTATCGACGATGACCACGTCGCGCAGGTGGTCGACGGCCTCCTGAATGGCGCCCTTGGCGATGTCGACCGGATGCTCGCCGTCACCGCGGAAGACCGGAACGCCGATCTCTCCACCGAGCGTGGCCAGCTGGTCGGCAGCTGCGGGACGGTAGACGTCGCACGCGGCGAGCAGAGGGGAGCGGCCCTGCTTCTTGAGCAGGTAGGCCAGCTTTACGGCCGCCGTAGTCTTACCGGAGCCCTGCAGGCCCACGAGCATGATGACATTGGGAATGCGGTTGCTAAAGACGAGCTTGCTCTCGGTGGAGCCGAGCATCTCGGTGAGCTCGTCGAGCACGATCTTGACGACGTTTTGCGCCGGCGACAGCGACTCCATGACCTCAGCGGTCATGCAGCGCTCCTTGGTCTTGGCGACAAACTCCTTGACGACCTTGAAGTTGACGTCGGCCTCAAGCAGTGCCATGCGAATGTCGCGCATGGCCGAGGTAATATCGGCCTCGGTCAGCTTACCCTTGCCGCGCAGGCGGTCAAATGTGTCGTTGAGGCGATCGCTCAGAGAATCAAACACTAGTCACTCCTTAATTGGACTCGCCCACCAGGGCGCGGCAGAAATCTTTGGCATTGAACTCCTGCAGGTCATCGACCTGCTCGCCCACGCCGATGCGCAGGATTGGGAGCTTGAGCTTCTCGGCAACGGCCATGGCGATACCGCCCTTAGCTGTGCCGTCCAGCTTTGTCATGATAATACCGTCCAGACCCAACGCCTCGTTAAACTCGAGCGCCTGGTTCAGACCGTTTTGGCCTGTCGCGGCATCGATTACGAGTACGACCGAGACGGGCATGGGGCCGGCGGCCATATTGGCGGCGCGCTTACGCGTCACGTTGACCACCTTGGCAAGCTCGCGCATGAGCTCGGGGCTCGTGTGCAGGCGACCGGCGGTGTCGATAAGCACCAGGTCGCTGCCGCGCTTGTCGGCCTCATCGAGCACGTCATAGCACACGCTCGCCGGATCGGAGCCGCGGTCGCGCTTGATGACGGGAACGCCGGCGCGCTGGCCCCACACATCGAGCTGCTCGATGGCGGCGGCGCGGAAGGTATCGGCCGAACCGATCACGACGTTCTTGCCGCGGGCAGCCATAGCGCTCGCGATCTTGCCGACCGTCGTGGTCTTGCCGGCACCGTTAATACCCACAAACAGCACGCAGCTCGGCGTGTCGGAGAACGGATCGCGCTCGGCGGGCACAAAATGCTGCTCGAGCTGCTCGGCCAGGGCGCGACGGAGTTGCGGAGCGGTCTTGAGGTTCTTCTTGGCCGCGGTATCGCGCAGGTCATCGGAGACCTGAATGGCGACCTCGGCGCCCATGTCACCCATGACGAGGGTGTCCTCTAGATCCTCCCAAAAATCCTCATCGACCTCGCCGCCAAAGTAAAAGACCTCGTTGAGGGCCTCGCGGCTGCGCTCAAGTCCGCGCGAGAGAGCATCGAAGAATCCCATTATGCATTCACGACCTTTCCGGTTTCGCGATCAAGTTTTTGCGAGACGACGCGGCTGACGCCGTCGGCTTGCATCGAGACGCCGTAGAGGACGTCAGCGTCCTCCATAGTACGGCGCTGATGCGAGATAACCAAGAGCTGCGTATCGGAACGCAAAACATCGAGCGCGCCGATGAGCTTGGACAGGTTGGCGTCATCGAGCGCCGCCTCGACCTCGTCCAGCACATAGAACGGCACCGTACGCGTGCGATACACGGCAAAGAGCAAGGCGAGCGCCGTCAGGCTCTTCTCGCCGCCCGACATGAGCATCATCTTGGTGATGCGCTTGCCGCGCGGCTGCGCCACGACCTCGATGCCCGTCTCGGCAGGATGCTCGGGGTCGGTCATCTCCAGATGCGCCTGGCCACCCGGGAACAGCATGGCGAAGATCTCGCGGAAGTTCGCATCGACCTTCTCAAAGGTCACCAGGAAGGCCTTACGCATCTTACGGTCGATGGCCGCCGTGATCTTGGTGAGCGCCTTGCGTGCGCTCTCAAGATCGGCCAGCTGCTCCTCGATGTAATCGGCGCGGCGCTTGAGCTGCTCGTACTCCTCCATGGCAACCTGGTTCACAGGGCCCAGGTTGTTGATCTGGCGCACGAGCTGGTTGAGCTCGCGCTCGGCGGCATCGCGGTCGGTGGGCGCAGGAAGCATGAGCGCTTCCTCGAGCACCGTGGTGCCATCGGCGGTAATGGCCTTGATGGCCGCCTCTACCTGCACCTCGAGCTTACCGCGGGAGACCTTGAACTCATTTTGCGTCGCCGTGGCGGCATCGACCCGCTCCTTGGCGTGGGAGACCTCGGCCTTGGCGTCCTCGATAGTCTTCTTGAGCGAGGCCGAGTCAGCCTCCTCGAGCGAAGCCTGGTCACGCAGACGCGAGGCCCAATCCGACGCGCGCTCCAGCAGGGCCGAATAGCGCTCGTGCATGGGATCGACGCGCAGGCGCAGCAATTCGAGCGAGCGCGAGGCCTGGCGTGTTCCGCGGATACGGCGGTCGATGCCCTCCAGGCGATGCTCCAGATCGGGCACACGGCCCTTCAGCGAACGCAGGCGCTCGCTCGTCTGGGCCAGGCGCACCTTGGCATCGGCGAGCTTGCCGGCAGCCTCGGAATCGTCACGGCGCACGCGATCGAGTTCGTCGTTGGCTTCGGCAATCTGGAGACCCAGGTCGCTTGTCTGCGCACGGGCCTCGTCGCGCGAACGGGTGAGCTCGTCAACGCGCGGACGCGCAGCGCGAACGGCCTCGGCGGCCTGCTCGCGGCGCTTGGAGATACGCACGCGCTCGACCTCGGCATTGTTGGCGCTTTGCTCCAGGCGGCCGATCTCGGAAAGCAGCGAGCGGCGCTCGCCCTCAAGACGGGCAATCTCGCCGGCGGCATCGCCCTCGGCGGCACGCGCCTCCTCGACGGCCGCATTGACCTCGACGACCTGATCCGACACATGCTCAAACACGGCAGCCAGATCGGGCTCCAGACCCTCTAACTCGCGAATACGACGCTTGCGCTCCAGGGCACCCGAGGCCTCGCCGGCATCGAGTCCAACGCGCACCAGGCCGCCACAGCTCACGCGGGCGCCATCGGGAGTCACATAGGTCACACCGTCAACGACTGGTGCCGCCAGCGCGGCAGCCAAGTCATCGACCACGTAATAGCCGCCAAGCAGGGCCTCGACAACCGGGCCATAACCGGAACGCACGGACAGACGATCGACCAAACGCGAACCGGCAGCGCCCTTAGCAGCAGCACCGCCGCTCACGCCGCGCGCCATCAGCAGCGCCTCACCTGAGGCCTTCTTTTGGTCCAGAGCCGCACGGCCGGCACGCTCAAGCGTGGCGGCGTCATCAAACAGCAGGGCATCGATATCGCCGGCAAGCAGCTGCTCGACCAGACCCTCGAGCTCACGAGGGGCCTCGAGCACATCGCCCAGACGACCCGAGACATCATCGCCCAACGCGCCCATCAGACGGCTCACCAGCGGCGAGCTGTCAGCCATGCGGGCATCGAGCTTCTTTTGGCTCGCGAGCTCAGAGCGAACCTCGGACAGTTTATTGCGCGCCTCGCTCTCACGATTACGCAGGTCCTTCAACGCCGCACGGGCGACCTCGGTGGCCTCACGCGCATCGACCTGGGCTTGGCGAGCCTGATCGAGCGCACCTTCGAGCTCCTCAGCGCGGTCGCGACGGCTCTCGAGCGAGGCCGTGACCTCCTCGAGCTGCTCGTCGATCTGCTCCAGGCGCGAGGCGTACATGTTGTCCTCGACCTCGGCGTTGCTCAGCGAGTCCTTCACCTTGGCAAGCTCGAGCGCGGCGTTATCGGCCGCACGCTGCACATCGCGCTGCTCGCGCGTAAGCTGCGAAATCTGATTGTCGAGCGCAACGCGACGCTCGTGGAGCTGGGCGGCGGCAGGAGCAGCGGCGTCAACGTCGTCCTGGGCCTGCATGTGCGCACCGGTAACTTCCTCAAGCTGGGCACGCGCATCCTCGAGCTCCTCGACCACGCGACGACGCTGATGTTCGGAGCTCGAAATCTGGCCGCGCATGTCGGACAGGCGCGACACCATGTTGTGGCCTTTTTCCTCGAGCAGGCGCATATCGGAGTTAATGCGGCCGACCACGTCTTGCATATGGCGGCGCTGCTCGCCCAGATCGCCCACAAAAAGGCCCTTTTCCTCGAGCATGACCTGGAGCTTCTCGAGCTCGCGCTCCTTTTCGCCCAGGCGGTACTGCGCAAGCTCAAGCTCGGCAGCGCCCTCCTTGGAGCGGCTCTCCAGGTCGTTCCACTGCGACTGCAGCGAACGGAGCTCGTCGACGGCCAGCATCTGCGTAAGCTCGTTCGCGCGCGAGGACAGCTCTTTGTACTTGCGCGCGCGATCGACCTGACGCTCCAGCGGCCGCAGCTGACGGGCGATCTCCTTATTGATGTCGCGGGCACGGGTCAGGTGCTCGTCCATCGATTTAATCTTTTTGAGCGCACGTTCCTTGCGGCGCTTGTGCTTGGAGATGCCGGCAGCCTCCTCGATCAGGGCGCGGCGCTCCTCGGGGCGGCTCTGCAAAATGGCGTCGAGCTTGCCCTGGCTGATGATGGAATGCGTATCCTTGCCCAGGCCCGAATCGTGCAGGATGTCCTGAATGTCCATCAGGCGGCACGGGCTCGAGTTGATGAGGTACTCGCTTTCGCCCGAGCGATACATACGACGGGTGATGGCGACCTCGTCAAAGTCGACGGGCAGCATATGGTCCGAGTTATCGAGCACCAGCGTGACCTCGGCGACACCCACCGGCTTGCGCGCCGACGAGCCCGAGAAGATGACGTCCTCCATGGCCTGGCCGCGCAGCTGCTTGGCACTCTGCTCGCCCAGGACCCACAGAATCGAGTCGGAGATGTTCGATTTTCCCGAGCCGTTGGGACCGACGATGACGGTCAGGCCCGGCTCAAATGACATATGGGCACGGTCGGCAAACGACTTGAACCCTTTGAGCGTGAGGGACTTGAGATACACGGTTCCTCGCTTAAACAGGCTTCTTGTTGAGAATCACGCCGTTGGTGGTGTAGCCCATGCGGTCGAGTGCCTCGAGCGCAGCGGCTCCCTCGGCCTCCTTCTTGGAGGAACCGGTGCCGCGGCCCTGGCGAATACCGTCGATGAGAACCACAGCGGTAAAGGTGGGCGCATGCGCGGGGCCCTCGGAGCCGACCAGCTTATACGCGGGAGGCTCGTGGCCATCTGCCTGCACGCACTCCTGCAAGAACGACTTGGGGTTCGCGGGGTGCTCAGCACGCTCGGTGGCCAGGTGCGGCTTAAGCGTACGGTGGATGAACTCCGCTGCCGCATCCCAGCCGGCATCCAGGTACAGCGCACCCACGAGCGACTCGTATACGTTCTCGAGCGCCGAGTGCAGGCCGCGCGCGCCGGTACCGGTCTCGGAAGCACCAAAGATGATGATGTCGTCGATACCCAGCTCGTGCGATACCTCGGACAGTGTGGCGCCCGAGACAAGGGACACCTTCAGGCGCGTGAGCTTGCCCTCGTCAAACTCGGGATAGGACTCAAAGAGCGAACGGGCCACCACGGCGCCCAAAATGGAATCGCCCAAAAACTCAAGGCGCTCATAGCTGGCAGAGACCGGCTGACCCTCGACGGCCGAGGGATGTGTGAGCGCCGCGCGCAGCAGTACCTTGTTATTGAACTCATGGCCCAGGATCTCCTGGGCGCGCGTGAGTCGTTCAGACAAAGCCAAGACTTAGGCCTCCTTGGCGTTTTCGATCGCGTCGACGGCGTCGGCGACAGAGTTGAGCGACAGCAGGGTCTCGTCATCGATCTCGAGGTCGAACTCGTCCTCGATGGCCGTCACCAGCTGCAGACGCTCGAGCGAATCGGCATCGAGATCGTCAAAAGTGGTCTCGTCGCTAATGTCGGCGACATCGACACCCAGCACGTCAGCGGCGACTTCGGCGATCTTATCGAAGATTTCGGAGCGATCCATAGCGCTTCCTCTCGTATGTCATGGAACACAACACAACACGGCAATCGGAGCCGCATTGCAATACGGCTCCGATTCTACCCCACGCGGTACGGGTTGAGCCACGTAACGGGACTCTTATAAAACGATACCGTCCATGGAATTGGCAACGTCCTGGACAAGCCCGGCACGTACGGCCTGGGCCGCGGCAAGCGTACCGTTCTTAACAGCCTCGACCGACGTAGCACCGTGGCCGATCAACACGACGCCGCGCAGGCCCAGCAGGATCGCGCCGCCCTTGGCGTCGCCCGAAAGCTTGGCTTTAATCTCGCGCATCTGCTTTTTGATGAGCAGCGCGGCGATCTTGGTGCCGAGGGAAGACATAAAGGCGCCCTTGAGCTCCTGCAGCAAAAACTTGGCAGCGCCCTCGGTGGCCTTGAGCGCGATGTTGCCCGACATGCCATCGGCGACCACGACGTCAAAATTACCCGACGTAAGATCGGTGCCCTCACAATTACCCACAAAGCCGGGAACCGCGGCCTTCATGGCCGGGAAGCACGACTTGGTAAAGTTGGAACCCTTCTCGTCCTCGGTGCCATTGGCAAGCAGACCCACGCGAGGATGCTCAATGCCCAAAACCACACGGGCATAGGCAGAGCCCATCTGGGCGAAGCGCACCATATCGTCCACCGTGACATCGGGATTGGCGCCCATATCGCACAGCACCGTCAGGCCGCCGGCGCGATTAGGCAGTGCGTTGGTCAGGCACGGACGGACCGGCTGCTTCTTGCCCTCTGCCAAATACCTAAACGGCGTGACGTAGGCCGTGGCGGCAGCAGTCATGGCACCGGTCGAACCGGCCGAGAAAAACGCGTCCGCATTGCCCTTCTTAATGGCACGGCACGCAAGCACGATCGAGGACTTGCGCTTGGTCATCACAGCGCGGATGGGATCATCCTCCATGCTGATGACGTCGGGGGCCTCCAAGGCCTCCACGCGGGCATGCGCTGCGGCAAAGGGGTTGACGATTTCGGCGGGACCGACGGCCAAGACCTCGATCTCGGGATCTGCCGCAAGCGCAGCCTCGATACCATCGAGGACAACCTGGGGCTTCTCGTCTCCGCCCACAACGTCTACACAAACGCGAACGTTACTCATTTCATATGCTCCTTATACAAAAATGGCCGACTCATTGAGCCGGCCATTGTGGTTCCAGTTGGAACGGCATCGCATCCAGAGTATACAGTTACTCGGTAACGATAACCTCGCGGTCCTTGTAGAAACCGCAGCTGGGGCACACGTGATGCGGGAGCTTAACAGCGCCGCAACGGGGGCACGTGGACTGAGCCGCAGCCGAGATCTTCATGTTGGCGGAACGACGGGTATGGGTGCGGATACGACCCTGCTTTTGTTTAGGTACGGGCATAGTGACCTTCCTTATGAACTATCCAGTGTGGCGATTACGCGCAAGTAGCGATACTACCACAGTTTTACTCGTCAAGCTTGAGATTCTTCAATGCTGCAAATGGATTTTCCGTGGCAGCGGCCCATTCGGCCTCTGCTTGGGCGGCACAATCACATTGCTCGACGTTGAGATTGATGCCGCAGGTGGGGCAAAGGCCGCGGCAATCGGGCTTGCACAGGACAACGAACGGCGTGTCCATGACGACCGCGTCGTTGATGGGCTCACCCAGATCGACGATGCGATCCTCGCCCAGCAACTCGTAGCCATCTTCGTAGGCCTCGGGGTCCTCAGGCTCCTCAAAGAGGTAGAACTCCTCGATCTCGCCTGCGATATCAAACGAGGCGGGCTCTAGGCAGCGATCGCACTCGCCGGTGGCGTGAGCGCGGACCATGCCCGAGAGCAGAACACCGGTACCGGCGTTGGTAAAGACCACGTCGTAGGCAATGCCGTCCTGCAGCTGGTACTCCTTCTCGCCCACCGTGTAGGTGGCGACATCGACCTTGCCGGTCAGCGGGTATGAGTCTCCGGGAAACTCGAGCTGCTCGGAAAGATCGACGGTTACGCTCGGGAACTCGGCCATTACCACTGACCGTTCTGCTGAGCGGCGCCCTCGTTGAGCTGCTGACGGCAACGGGTGACGGTGCCGGTCAGGCTCTTAAGGTTCTCCTCGAGGTGCGTAAAGACCTGCTCGGCGTAATCCTCGGCGGCATAGCGCGTCTCGCGCTCGTACTGCTGGGCACGGTCGCGGATGTCGTCGGCCTGCTGCTGTGCTAAGCGGACAATTTCCTGCTCACCGGCAATGGTGAGCGCCTGCTGCTGAGCATCGGCAATGATGGAATCGGCCTGAGCGGCGGCGGAGGCCATAAGCTCCTCGCGCTCTTTGAGGATACGGCGGGACTTCTGCCACTCCTCGGGATAGCTCATGCGAATCTCATCGAGGATGTTAAAGAAGACGTCGGCGTCGATAACCTTCATCTGGGCGTTCTTGCCGAACGGCGTCTTAGCCTCTTCGATGAGCCCCTCGAGCTCGTCGACAAGACTCACGATCCTGTCGCCAGGAAAATTCTCGCCCGGCATCCGGTCTCCTTTCATAGGTAACATATCATCGTGTTAGTTTACCACATGCCACCAGGCAATAAAAAACGTCACGAAAAGCGATGTTTGAGTGCTTCGACCACGTTGGGCGGCACAAACGTCGACACGTCGCTGCCAAGCGACGCGATCTGACGCACCACCGAACTCGAGATATAGCCGTACTGCGGAGCACTCATGACAAAGATGGACTCCAGCTCGCTATCCAGGCGATAGTTGAGGTCGGCCTGCTGCAACTCGTACTCAAAGTCGGTCATGGCGCGCAGACCCTTAACGACGGCACCAGCCCTCTGTTCACGTGCAAAGTCGACCAGCAGGCCGGTGAAGGGCAGTACCTCGACGCCGTCCAAATCACCGAGGGCCTCGCGGGCCAGCGCCACGCGCTCGTCGAGCATAAAGGTGGTACCCACGCCGTTTTTACCCTGCGATTCGGCCACGGCGACGATCACGCTGGGAAAGATACGGCGAGCTCGGCGGATCACGTCGATATGGCCAAAGGTGATGGGATCGAAGGTGCCCGGGACGATTACGCGGTTGATGGTGTCATTCATGGGTGTCCTCCGAAGGCACATCCTCGTCATTTTCGTTCTCGTCAGCATGGTCGTTCTCGTCCTCGGCCACCGAGCGCAGCAAGTCAACCGAGGTAATGCCGTAGCGCTTCTCTCGCACGGTCTTAAAACAAGCCGGATGAGCACCTGCATCGGCTGCGGCATGCTCAAAAAGGGCAAAGGCCCCGGGCGCCAGCAGTCCCTGCTGGGAAAGATTTTGCAGCAGCTCCTCGACCGGCTCGGCGCCAAAGGCATAGGGCGGGTCGAGCAAGATCAGGTCAAAGGGACCACCCGGCACACGGCCGCGCGAGGCGCTCGCCAACACATCGCCGGTAACGACACGCCAACGCGAGCGGTCGCGGCACAGCGACTCGATATTCTTGGTGATCAGACGGGCGGCATTGCGATCGATCTCGAACGTGGTGAGCGAGCGGGCGCCACGCGAGAGCATCTCGATTCCCAGGGCGCCGGAGCCGCCAAAGGCGTCCAGCACGCGGACCTCGTCCAGATCGAAGTCGAACGCCGACATGACCATGGACGCGCATGCCTCGCGCACGCGATCGGTCGTGGGACGGGTGACATCGCGCCCACGCGGCTCTTCGATCTTGCGGCCGCGCCATTCACCGCCGATGATTCTCATCCTCCGCTGACCTCCTTAAAGATATGTCGATAACGCATGGCGACCGCGTCGCGCAAGGGGCGCGTCGCCACGGAGTCAAGGTTGCAAGCATACCGCAAGAGCTCGAGCGCGTCCAAATGGGCCCATTCGATAAGATCCTCGTCGGCGTCCAGGTCCACAAAGCGCAGGGTCACGCCGCCGTGCTGGCGGTAGCCCAGAATCTCGCCCTCGTGGCGCAGGCGCAGGTCCATCTGGGCGAGCGCAAAGCCGTCAGAGGTCTTTTCGAGCGACTGGAGACGGTCTTGTGCCGCCGACGCGCCACCGTTGCCCTTGGAGTGCGTCATGACCAGGCAAGTGCCCGACACGCTGCCGCGGCCCACGCGGCCGCGCAGCTGGTGCAGGGCCGCCAAGCCAAAGCGCTCACCGTTCTCGATGACCATGACGGTGGCGTTGGGCACGTCGACGCCTACCTCGACCACCGTGGTCGAGACGAGCACGTCGATCTCGCCGTGCTTGAAGGCATCGATCACGCGGTCCTTCTCCCCCGCCGGCATGCGGCCGTGAAGGCGCTCAATGGTAAGTCCCGGCAGGGCCAGACGCAGTCGTTCGAGCTCGGTTGCCGTATCGTGCAGCGGTACAGGCACGGTCACGCGGCCCTCGTCGTCGCGGGCGATACCGGGTACGTCTTCCAGCTCATCGGCCGAGTCACTCGGCTCCACAAGCGGGCAGATCACGTAAGCCTGCTGGCCCTTTTCATACGCCTCGCGGATGGCACCGTAGGCAAGGTCGCGGCTCGACTCGGTAAGCACGCGCGTCGTAACGCCCGCCCCCGGAACAGGCCGATGGCGGATGATGCTCGTGTCCAGGTCACCGTAGACCGAGAGCGCCAACGTGCGCGGGATCGGCGTGGCCGTCATAACGAGCAGGTCGGCACCCGGCCCCTTGGCACGCAGGGCATTGCGCTGGCCCACACCGAAGCGGTGCTGCTCGTCAATGACGACAAGCGACAGGTGCTTAAACGCCACGTCATCCGAAAGGACTGCGTGGGTTCCAAAGAGCACGTCGAGCTCGCCCGATTCCAGCTGGGTATGGATCTGCTCGCGCTCGACCGCCGGCGTGGCACCCGTCAGGAGCGCCCAGGACATGCCAGCCTGCGAGAGCAAGGGGCCGGTCTTATCGGCATATTGGCGCGCCAGCACGCCCGTAGGCGCCATAACGCAGGACTGGGTACCCGAATCGGCCGCGACAGCCAGCGCGCAGGCGGCGACGGCCGTCTTGCCGGTACCGACGTCGCCCAGCAGCAGGCGGTTCATCACGCGCCCGCCATCGCACATGTCGTGCAGGATGTCTTGGAACGCGGCCTTTTGCTCGTCGCTCAGCGAAAACGGGAGGGCCTGCTTAAGCGCGGCCAGGTGCTCGCCCGCGGCGTGGGCGTAGGGAGCGACTTCGACCAAGCCGCCGTCGTTGCGCAGGCGCAGCGCCAGCTGAAGGTAGAGGCACTCCTCGTAGGCAAGGCGACGTCGCGCGATATCCCGCTCGGCCATACTCGATGGAAAATGGATTGAACGCAGCGCACGGGCATTACTCATCAGGCGGCGCTTGACACGCAGGCGTGCAGGAATCGGATCGAAGGGATTGCCGATGACCTCAAGCGCACCGCTAACGATGCGGCGCATCCACGCCTGGCTCACCCCATCGCTCACGTAATGGACCGGCAGAATGGTGCCCGCGGCACGCCCGTCCTCGAGCTTATCGAAATGCGGAGAGGCCATCTGCTTAAAGCCGTAGGCAAACTCGACCTTACCCATCACGGCCAGGCGGTCGCCCTGCTTAAACTGCTGGGCAATCCAGGGCTGACGGAAAAAGGCGACTTGCAGCACGCCCGTCTCGTCCACAAGCGAGACCTCGGTCACCTGCAAACGCGGACGAGGCTGCTTTTGAACAATGCGATCGACCGTGGCGACAATCGTGCACACGGTCCCGATGGGAGCCATCTCGATGGACCAGGAGCGCGTAAAGTCGAGATAGCGGTGAGGGATATGGAGAAGGAGGTCCCCCACCGTCCGAATTCCCAGACGGCGAAGGGCCTCCTCACGTTTACCCGAAACATATTTGAGTCGCGCGATATCCTCGTCGAGCGCATTGCTCTGGGCAAAGCGCTCAGAGACGCGCGGCACGGAGCACAGCTCGGACATGGGCAGATGCCTACTCGATCGAGAAGATCACAGGATAGAGCGGCTGCTCGCCACGATGGGCATCGATCTCCAAGTCGGGCTGAGCCTCCTCGATGGCGTCGACGATCTCCTGGAAGGCCTCATCGGACAGCTCCTCGCCGGCCAGAATCGTCAGTGCGTCGCCCTCCTCTTCCTCCTGCATGCGGTTGATGCAATCGAGCGTGACCTGCTTCACATCGGAGCCGACCACGTCGATGGAGCCGGCAATGATACCCATGACATCACCGGAGTGAATCGGAGAGCCGTCAGAGGCGCTGGAATCGCGCACGGCACGGGTGACCTCGCCATCGCGGACCTCGCTGATGGCGTCGACCATGGCGGCAACGGCGTCCTCGAGCTCGGAATCGGGCAGGACGGCGAACAGCGCGGAGAACGCCTGCGGGACGGTCTTGGTGGGAACGACGGCGACCTTCTTGTCGGTGCAGGCAGAGGCTGCGGCCTCGGCAGCCATGCGGATGTTGCCGTTATTGGGCAGGATAATGACCGAGGTCGCGTTGACCTGGTCCACCGCGCCCAGCAGGTCGGCGGTCGAGGGGTTCATGGTCTGGCCACCCGAGACGATCACGTCAACGCCGAGGGACTTGAGGATGTCGGCCTCGCCCGAACCAGCGGCAACGGCGACAAAACCCAACGCCTTCGCGGGCTCGGCGGCCTTCTCCTGATCCTCATGAATCTTGGCGGTACGGTCGTGGGCCTCCATCTCCATGTTGTGAATAAAGACCTCGTAGATCTGACCGAGCTGCAGCATGTGCTCGAGCACCAGGTTGGGGGTGTTGGAGTGCACGTGGATCTTGTAGTCGGGGTAGGCACCCACGAGCAGCTCGCAGTCGCCCATGGAGCCCAGGAACTTAAGGCACTCGTCCTCGTCAAACGGGGCGTCGGCCTTAAAGAGAAACTCGTTGCAGTAGCGGAACTCCGAGCCCTCCCAGTCGTCGTTGGCCTCGATCTCAACGCGACCAAGGGCCGCGTCGCGGGCAGAGCCGGCAGAATCAAACGTGGCGGAGAAATCCTCGACAACGGTGCTGCGGCCAAGCGCGGCGGCAACAAAGTTCTCCAGGAAGATGGCAAAGCCAAAGGCGCCGGAGTCGACCACGCCGTTCTCCTTCAGAACGGGCAGCAGGTCGGGCGTGCGGGCGACGGACTGGTAGGCCTCGACGACGATGGCGTCGAGCGCGTCCTCGGCCGAGAACTTCTTCTTTTCGCACTCGTCGGCCTTGGTCGAGACATCGCGCAGCACCGTGAGGATCGTGCCCTCGATGGGCTTGCGGACGGCCTGGAAAGCAACCTTGACGGCGCGACGGAACGCATAGGCGATGTTGGCGGACGTGATGGGCTCATCGACAGAGACGAGACCCTCGGCAACACCGCGCAGGATCTGCGAGGTGATGACGCCGGAGTTGCCGCGGGCACCCATCAGGGAGCCGTGGGTGATGGCGCCGGCGATGGCCTCCATGTCGGCATCGGCGGGAAGGGCGGAAAGCTCCTTAGTCACCGAAGCGAGCGTAAGCGACATGTTGGTGCCGGTGTCGCCGTCGGGTACGGGGAAGACATTGAGCTTGTTGATCTCCTCGGCCTTGTCGGAAACGGCAGCCGCAGCGATCGGAAAACAGGTGCGAATGGTCTTTGCAATCATGGGTATTTGAATCTCCGTTTTCGGACGCTAGTTCAGACGGCTCTTGAGCGCGTCGATGTGGATGCCGATCTTAAGGCTGGCGGGATCGATCTGGGCGATCTCCTGCAGGGTAAAGGCAACGGAGCTCGAAAGATTATGGCAGACGGACTTCATGTTGACGCCGTTCTCGAGCACGACGTGAAGATCGACCGTAAGGCCGTTCTCGTCGGCGGAGACAAGCACGCCCTTGCGGAGGCGCTGGCCGGCAAGCAGGCGCACGCTCTCGGCGCCCTGGAGCTGCTCGGCCATACCGACGACGCCATAGCACGTCATCGCGGCATAACCGGCAATATCGGCAATAACGTCGTTCGAGACGCTCAGGCTGCCGTTAATGGTCTCAGACACAAGAATCTCCTTATCTGGTGCTCGCGGCACCATGTCGTGGGAGCAATCATTGCAATATTCTACAACGACCGCGCCATGTTGAGGTGGTGGGTCGCGGGATTACATCCTCGACACGAAATGTTGATATGGCAACGTTCGCGCCAGGCGATCGCGGCATGAAAAAACCCGCCGCAAAAGCGACGGGTTTTACAACCTGGCTCCCCGGGTAGGACTCGAACCTACAACAGCGCGGTTAACAGCCGCGTGCTCTACCATTGAGCTACCGAGGAATTTAAAGCCCAACGGAAAGGGCTGGAAAATTCTGGCTCCCCGGGTAGGACTCGAACCTACAACAGCGCGGTTAACAGCCGCGTGCTCTACCATTGAGCTACCGAGGAATAGGTGCGTGCTCTCAAGCAACGAAGTTTATTATACGGACGAATCAGCTCAGGGCAAGAACTTTTTTTGAGAATTTTTCCGACCTAGTCATTGGGGGCGTCCCCAACGACTACATAAAGGCGCCCCCAAGCGGGTGTGCTTGAGGGCGCTTCTTGCTTGACTAGCTTTCGATGTAGTCTTTGAGCTTGCTACTACGGCTCGGGTGACGGAGCTTGGCCAGGGTCTTGGACTCGATCTGGCGAATACGCTCGCGCGTGACACCAAACTCGCGGCCGACCTCCTCGAGCGTACGGGGATGTCCGTCGACAAGGCCAAAGCGCAGCTCGATAACCTTGCGCTCACGATCGGCAAGTGAGTCGAGCACCTGGGTGAGCTGCTCCTGCAGCATGGAGAAGCTGGCGGCATCGGGCGGAACGATAGCCTGGGAGTCCTCGATGAAGTCGCCCAGCTGGGAATCCTCTTCCTCGCCGATGGGAGTCTCGAGCGACACGGGCTCCTGCGAAATCTTCTGGATCTCGCGGACACGGTCGGCACTCATGTCCATCTCGGCACCGATCTCCTCGGGGGTCGGGTCGCGACCCAGGTCCTGAAGAAGCTGGCGCTGCACGCGGACGAGCTTGTTGATGGTCTCGACCATGTGCACGGGAATACGGATGGTACGGGCCTGGTCGGCGATAGCACGCGTGATAGCCTGACGGATCCACCACGTGGCGTACGTGGAGAACTTAAAGCCCTTCTGGTAGTCGAACTTCTCGACGGCGCGGATCAGACCGAGGTTGCCCTCCTGGATCAAGTCCAGGAACAGCATGCCGCGACCAACGTAGCGCTTGGCGATGGAGACGACCAGGCGCAGGTTGGCGCTGATGAGCGCCTGCTTGGCCTCGAGGCCGACGTTCTCGATACGGGTCAGGCGACGCATCTCGGCGCGGGTGAGCTCGATCTCGCCCGCCTCGGCGGCCTCGAGCTTCTCGGTGGCATCGAGACCGGCCTCGATCTTCATGGCCAGATCGACCTCTTCGGAGGCGGTCAGCAGGTCGACCTTACCGATCTCCTTAAGGTACATACGAACCGGGTCGCCGGTCAGCATTACCGTGGAGGCATCGATACCGCGCACGCGCGAGCGCGAACGGGACGTGCGCACGGTGCGCTTCTTCTTGCTCTTGGAAGAACCCATCTCGGCGTCGGCCTGACGGGCCATCTTAAGCTCATGATCGTCGAGCGAGCCGGAATCGTGCTCGTCGTCATCGAAATCGTCGGTATTGCTATCGTTATCGTCATCGTCGACGTCAATGGGGGCGTCGTCGTTTCCGCTCGCGGAGATAATCTGGATGCCGCTGTTGCGCAGCGCGGAATACACCGCGTTGAGCTGCTCGTCAGACACATCGATATCCTTCAGGGCGACCTGAATCTCGTCCTCGGTTACCGAAGTCCTGTTTGAGCCGTTGCCCATGAGCTTTGCAACGTAGGATTCCAGCCCAGTACCCGTGCTCTCACTCTTTTTTGGCACAGATTCTCCCTTCATAGTCCACAGGACTCATTACTTTAGCACACACATTGACGTCTATACCCAAAATTCAGACTGGATATAGGCGCAAATACGCTGGTTGACCACAACATCTAGGCTTGGTCGGCGCCCGCTGTCTCCAAACCAATCAAACGAAACGGATCTGCCACGCCGCCGATCGACTTTTGGAGCTCGCGCTGGCGCTGAGAATCTTGCATCGCCTGCATCGTCAGCACACGGCGCGCCTCATCGTCGAGCGACCGGTCCTGGCGAAGCTTGGCCTGTGCGGCGCGCATGCGGCGCTTGATGGTGTAGAGCTCGAGGGTATCGAGCATAAACACGATGTTCGTCTCGGTGGGGTGCTTGCTCGTCGACGAAATGCGCCCGGCGCTGACAAGCGACGCTGCCTCGGGACACACCGCGCGCGCCGCATCCATGCACGCCGTGGGGTCGGTGCCCGGCGGCGTCGCGAGCACGGCCCACGCGATGGACTCGTGGCGCGGATCCACCCACTCGATCGAGCAGATGCGGTCGGCATACGTGCGGAACAGATCGGGGTAGCTCGTGAGCATCGTCAGCAGCTCGCGCTCCCCCGCCAAAGACTTTCGTTCCAGGTCGGTCAGCACGATCGGCATCGTCGGTGCCTCAGACGCGCCCGCTGTGTCGGCAACCGGCGCCGCGCCATCCATACCAACCGGCACATCGATCGGCGGCATATCGTCGACGACCTCGACCGGCGCGGCCCCGTAGGCCTCGAGCGGAACATAGTCGTACGGTTCTTCCTCGACCGGCGTGGACACCGACGGCGTCACCCCCGACGCCCAAGCACCGCGAGACGCCCCCTGCGAACCAGACGCTCGACCGCCCGCGCCGCCTGCACGCTCGGCCTGTGCCCGCTGGCGCTCGTAGTTCTGCTCGCGACGACGCTCGGCGTCCTCGCGCTTGGCAACATCACGAAACACACGGCCCGAGCTCGAACGCACCGTCTCCAAATCCAACCCCAGCAGGTCGGCAATCTGGATAAAGTACGTATCGATCATGTAGCTATCGCGCAGCGGATAGATGAGCGTCAGCGCATCCTCGAGCGCCTTGGCACGACCGCCCGGCGTGGTAATGTCGCTCGACTCCTGCAGTGAGCGGTACACAAAGTCCATGAGGGGCTCGGCGGCGTCGATACGCGCCTGCAACGCCTCGCCACCATGCGCGGTGATGAACTCCATGGGGTCGTTGCCGTCGGGAAGCACCACGCAGCGCAGGTCCATCGAATCCTGCTCGATAAACTGAATCGCACGGCGCGCGGCCTTTTGACCGGCGGCGTCGCCATCGAACATATACACGATGCGTTTGGCAAAGCGGGTGAGCGTCTTTACATGATGTTCCGTCAGCGCCGTGCCCAGCGTGGCGACGACGTTTTTAATCCCCGCCTCCCAGCAGGCGATACAGTCGGTATATCCCTCCACCACAATGGCGGTATCCTGCGCGACGATAAACTCCTTAGCCCAGTTAAAGCCGTAGAGGTTTCGCTTTTTATGGAACACGCTCGTCTCGGCGGTGTTGAGGTACTTAGGCTGGCCATCGCCCATAATGCGCCCGCCAAAGGCGATGTTATGACCCTGCTCGTCGAAAATGGGAAACACCACGCGGTCGTAAAAACGGTCGGCAAGCTGCCCGCGCCCACGGCTCACGGCTACGTTGGCGTCGATCATCTCCTGCGGGGTAAAGCCCGCCTGCGACAAATGCGACACCAGCATGTTGCGACCCGGCGCAAAGCCCAGGCAGTAGCGGCGGCAGACGTCGCCGCCCATACCGCGGCTGGCAAAGTACTCGCGCGGACGGCTGTCCTTACCGCGCATAAGCATGGTGTGATAGAACTGGGCGGTCTCGGCACACAGGTCATAGATGCGGGCGCGCTTGGTGCCGCGCTCGCGATAGGCACCGGTATCGTGCAGCTCAATACCGGCACGGTCGGCCAGGTAGCGAATCGACTCAGGGAAGCTCAGGTTCTCGCGCTTCATGATGTAGGTGAAGACATCGCCGCCCTCGCCACAGCCAAAGCAGTGCCACACCTGCGTGGCGGGGATAATGTGAAACGACGGGGTCTTTTCGCCATGGAAGGGGCAGCAACCCCAAAACTCATGGCCGCGGGGCTTGAGCTCAACCGTTTCCTGCACGATGGCAACCAGGTCGGACGCAGCGCGCACCTGGTCTTTTTCCTCATCGCTAATCACGGATGCTCACCCCCTGCTCACCCAAATGATGACGGATATCGTCAATATTACCCTCGACGGTCGCAATAAGCTCGTCCAGCGAATCGAACACGCGCGACGGGCGCAGCCAGCGCGTAAACGCCAGCGAAACCGAGGCGCCGTACAGGTCGCCCGCATACCCGATCAAGTTGGCCTCGAGATGCGCCGAAGCAGCATCGTCGGCATACGTCGGCGGCAGGCCCACGTTGACGGCAGCGGGCCATACGGTATCATCGACCAGCACCAGGCCCTCGTAGACGCCATCGGCAGGAACCTGGATGCCCTCGGGCACCTGGATGTTTGCCGTGGGAAAACCCATGTCGGAACCCTGGTGACGACCGCCGGCAACAATACCGCGCAGCATGTACGGGCGGCCGAGCAGCTCGGCGGCAAGCTCAACATGACCCTGGCACAGCTCCTGGCGAATCCGGGTGGCGCAGATTGTCTGTCCATCGACGCACAGTAGCTCGTGGCCATAGACGTCAACGCCGCGCTCGGCACCCCATTCTTTCATCTCGGCAACGCCCGAGGCACCGCCGCGGCCCAACCTAAAGTCGCTACCCACGCGAATCGAGCGGATATCGACGACGCGCGAAAGCAACTTAAGAAAGCCTACGTGGTCAAGTGCCGCCACCGCGGGCGTAAAGGGAACGGCCACGACCGCATCGACCCCGGTGAGAGCCAGGGCATGCAGACGGTCAGCCGTCGTCATCAATTTTTGAGCGGGCGAAGGGCTCACCACCACGTCCGGGTCGGGATCGAAGGTGACCACGACCGCCTTGCAGCCGTGGTCACGCGCATCGCGAACGACCGCGTCGATCAGTTCGTGATGCCCCCGATGCACGCCATCGAACACACCGATGGCGATCGACGCGGCGCCCAGGCACGCGCAATCATCAAATGCATCGGCGGCGACGATGCGGGCCTCATCCGACTCGCCCGCGAAAAAAATACGCGCGAGCTCGTGGGAGGTCAGCATCATCGAACACCGCCGATCGCCTGCGGAAAGACATGCTCCATAACAAAGCGACCGCCCTCGATACGGGCAAGCGCCTTGAGCCCGCCATCGAGCACCAGCGCAAACGGCGCCTTCGAGGCATCGAAGCTCGCAAGCGCGCGCTCAATAGGAATACGACGTCCGCACAGCAGATCGTCGGCAAGATCGCCCGGCAAGTCGACGCGCGTGGCGCCCAGTGCCGCAATGGGATCTAAGGCAAAGCCCGCGGCGGACTCGGCAGAAAGCTCCTCGACCGCATGGCAGGCACCGATGGAAACAACACCGGAGGCCGTACGGCGTAGTGCGGAAATATGTGCCGCGTTGTCGCAGGCACGACCCAGGTCGCGAGCGAGCGCACGGATATAGGTGCCCTTGCTCACCGAAAACGCCACGGTCCAAACGCACGCTTCGCCCTCGCCGCTCACGGCAATCAGGTTAGCGGAGTACACCTCGACCGGACGCGGGGGCAACTCAACGGCGTTGCCTTCGCGCGCAGCCTTATAGGCGCGCACGCCGTTGACCGAAATGGCCGAAAACGCCGGCGGCACCTGCATCTGAGGGCCCAGCATGGCGCACAGGCGCTCGCGGGCATAGGCCGGATCGCGCAAGTCGGCGGCAATGGGCACTATGCGGACGGCCTCGCCCTCCGCATCATCGGTATTGGTCTCGACGCCAAACGAAATGTCGGCGACGTAGCTTTTGGTATCGAGCGTGAGCATGCCCAGCAGACGCGTTGCCTGGCCTACGCCCACCACCATGACACCCGATGCCATGGGGTCGAGCGTTCCGGCATGACCGACGCGCCGCTCATGGAGGGCGCGTCGGCATTGCGAAACCACGTCGTGGGACGTGCAGCCCACCGGCTTATCGACGGCGAGCAGCATATTAAGTTGAGAAGGTGTACGACGAGCCATGTACCATCCAAAAAGTTAGAGCTCGACGGTCACCGAAGCGGGGTCCTCCCCTACCAGCTCGGCCAGCATGGGAAGTGCCGCGGTGAGCGTCTCGGAAATCGTTCCGGCGTTGGTAAAGCCGGCGGCAGCGTGGTGCCCACCTCCGCCAAAGTTGGCCGCAATCTCGGAAACATCAAGATCGCCCTTGGAGCGCAGGTTGCCGCGCACCTTAGAATCGCCCTCGATGCCCTTAAGGAACAGGCAGACCTCGACGCCCATCACTGAGCGCACCACATCGACCAGGCCGTCGCACTCATCCGAGGTGACGCCACATTCCTTAAGGTCACTTTCGTACGCATAGCTATACGCCACGCGCCCGTGCGCGACCGTCTTGATGCGACCCATGACGATGGACTTAAGGTGCAAGAACTCGACACGCATGCTCTGGTAGACCTCGAGCGCGACGCGCGCCGGATCGGCACCGTGCGCCACCAGACGCGAGGCGGCATGAAACGCGGCAGCGTCGGCGTTCTGATACTGAAAACGACCGGTATCGGTGACCAGGCCGCACAGCAGACAGGTGGCGATGCTATCGCTTGCAGTAATGCCGCAATCGGCCAAAAAGCGATCGATAATCATGGCGCAAGCAGCGGCATTGACACACCTAAGGCTGACCTCGGCAAACTCCTCGCGCGCCGGGTGATGGTCAAAGCACGCCACGTGAGCCGAACGACGCAACACCTCGGCGGAATAATTGAGGCGCTCGACGACCGGCACGTCTACCGAGATGAACAGGTCCGGGTTGCCGGTGTAGGCAGATGCCGGCACCAGCAGGTCGGCGCCCTCCATAAAACGGTAGATGCGCGGAACGGGATCGTCGTCTGCCAGCAGCAGGGCGATGTCCTTGTCGGGGAACACCTTCATAAGCGAAAGGCCCAGGCCCAACACGGAGCCCAAGGCATCGCCGTCGGGAGAAGTGTGACCCGAGATCGCAATGGAGGACGCATCCTCGATGAGCTCGAGGATGCGTCGTTTAATATCTGCAGACTCGCACGAGGCGAGGTCGGCGGAATTAGTCATCTAAAGCTGCCTCCTGGGCGGCATCCGCTATGGGGTAGCCGTCCTCGTCCTTTTCGATCGCAAGCGTGGCCGGAACGTTTTCCAGCGCACGTGTGATGCGCTCGGCCTCATCGGTCGAGCGATCGATGCGAAAATCGAGCTCGGGCGTGACGCGCCAATCGAGCGAGCGAGCCAACAGGCTGCGAATACGTCCCTTGGCGCTGGCGAGCGCCTCCATGACCTCATCGTAGCGGCTCGCATCGCACGACACGTACACGCGCGCGAACGAACGGTCCACCGCGACCTCGACCGCGGTCAGGGTGACCAGGTCGAGACGCGGGTCGGAAACCTCAAAGAGCAGGATATAACCGAGCTTCTCGCGGAGCTGCTCGCCCAGACGGCGGGTTGCCTGCGTTTGCTTCATAGCGCTACCCCCTACTCGGTACGGGCAACCTGGTCGATGCGGTAACCCTCGATCTGGTCGCCGGGCTTGATGTCCTGGAAGTTCTCCAGGCCAATGCCGCCCTCGGAACCGCTCTTGAGGCTCTTGGCCTCGTCCTTGTAGTGGCGCATCGAGGCAATCTTGCCGTTGAAGACCACAATGCCGTCACGCACCAGGCGCACGGAATCGGTCGCGGCGATCTCGCCCTCCTCGACGCGGACACCGGCGGCGATGCCGACTTTGGGCACCTTGAAGGTGTCCAGGACGGTCGCGGTACCCGTGGAGACCTCGACCTCGGTGGGCTTGAGCATGCCGATACGGGCAGCGTCGAGCTCTTCGAGGCACTTGTAGATGACGTCGTAGCAACGGATCTCGACGCCCTCGCGCTCGGCGGCGGAGCGGGCCTTGCCGTCGGGACGCACGCCAAAGCCGATGATGATGGCGTTGGAGGCGTCGGCCAAGACGACGTCGGTCTCGTTGATGGCACCGACGGCGGAGTGGATCGTGTTGATGCGGACCTCGGACTGATCCATCTTGTCGAGCGAGTCCTGAAGGGCCTCGATGGAACCCTGGACGTCGGCCTTGATGATCAGGTTGAGCTCCTTGACCTCGGCGTCGGCGATGGTCTCGAAGAGGTTCTCGAGCGTGACGTGCTTCACGCGGCTCTGCTCCTCGATACGGGCCTTGAGCGAACGCTCATCGGCCAGGGCGCGAGCCTCGCGCTCGTCCTCGAACACACGGAACTCGTCGCCGGCGTTGGGCACGGATTGCAGACCCAGGATCTCGACGGCGTCGGAGGGACCGGCCTCGGTGACGGCGTTGCCCTTGGGATCGAGCATGGCGCGGACGCGGCCGTAGGTAAGGCCGGCGACCAGCGTATCGCCCACGTGCAGGGTACCGCGGGTCACCAGCACGGTAGCGACCGAACCGCGGCCCTTGTCGAGCTTAGCCTCGAGGACGTTACCGGAGGCAAAGGTGTCGGGGTTGGCCTTGAGCTCGAGCACGTCGGCCTGGAGCAGCACGGTCTCGAGCAGGTCGTCGATACCGATCTTCTGTTTAGCCGAGATGTTGACGAACATGTTCTGTCCGCCCCACTCCTCGGGGATGATGCCGTACTCGGTGAGCTCCTGGCGCACGCGGTCGGGGTTGGCGCCCGGCTTATCGATCTTGTTGACAGCGACGACGATGGGTACGCCGGCGGCCTTGGCATGGTTGATCGACTCGATGGTCTGAGGCATGACGCCGTCGTCGGCGGCGACGATCAGGATGACGATGTCGGTCACCTTGGCACCACGGGCACGCATAGCCGTAAAGGTGGCGTGGCCCGGGGTATCGATGAAGGTGATCTTGCGGTCGTTGATCATGACCTGCGAAGCGCCGATGGCCTGAGTGATGCCGCCCGCCTCGCCGGCAGCGACGCCGGTGTGACGGATGGCGTCGAGCAGGCTCGTCTTGCCGTGGTCGACGTGACCCATGACGGTGACGACCGGGGCGCGCGGCTTAAGGTCGGCGGGATCGTCGTAGAACGAGAAGGTATTCTCCTCCTCGGGGGTGATGATCTTGATCTGACGGCCCAGGTCGTCGGCAACGAGCTCGACAAGGTCGTCGGACATGGACTGCGTCATCGTGAGCGGCGTACCAAGCAGGAACAGGCGCTTGATGATGTCGTTGGCCGGAACGTCGAGCGCCTCGGCAAGCTCCTGGACGGTAACGCCCTGGGAGACCTTGATGGCGTCGAGGTCCTCGGGGTTCACGCCCTGAGCCAGCGCCTCCTCTATCTTGCGCTCCTCCTGAGCCTTGGCAGCCTCGCGCTCGCGCTTCTCCTTGCGCTTCTTGCGGCGACCGGTGGACTCGCGAGAGGCCTCCTCGACGGCAGCACGAGCCTCCTCGAGCACCTTCTCGCGGCTGTACTCCTCGGCCTCGCGAGCCATGCGGCTGTAGTGGTCCTCTTCGTTGTTATGACCGCCCTTGCGCTTCTTGCCCTTGCTCTGCTTATCGGGGTTGGGGAAGTCCATGCCGGCAGCGACGTTGTTGCTGGCGTTGGTGCGATGGCTGTGCGGACGGCTCTCGGAAGCGTTGCGCTCGGAGTTGTTGTCGGAGGCGTTGCGATCGTTACGACGGCCACCGCGGCGGTCGTTGTTGCCGCCACGACGGTTACCGCGCTCAGCGGCGCGCTCGGCCTTAGCCTTGTCCTCGGCGTCCTTCTTCTCCTTGAGCACGGTCTCCTGTGCGGCGATCTGGTCGAGCAGCGAACGGAAGCGCGAACCGGAGTCGGAAGCGGGAACGGCGCGGCGCTGGGCCTCGCGGGCAGCCTCCTCCTTCTCGCGGGCAAGGCGCTCCTGCTCGGCCTTCTTCTTGGCCTCGGCCTCGGCGCGGGCAGCCTCCTCGGCAGCCTGGGCTGCGGCAAACTGGCGGCGCTCCTCCTCGCGGGCCTTCTCGGCGGCGATGCGCTCGCGCTCGGCCTCGGCAGCGCGTGCGGCCTCCTCGGCGGCAGCTGCCTGCTCCTCGGCCTGCTTGGCGGCCTCGACTTCCTGAGCGCGGGCCTCGATCACCGAGGCGAGCTGCTTGCGGACCATGGCGACATAAGCGTCCTCCAAGGTGGAGGAAGCGGACTTAGCGGGAATCTTCATATCGGCGAGATGACCCATAAGTTCCTTGGAGGTCATGCCGAACTCTTTGGCCAGGGTGGACACACGGACTTTTGCCATATGACTTCACCTACCCTTTCTGGCACCTTGGGTGCCTAGAGACTGAACGAGCGTGGGAGACGCACCGGGACCCGCCCGGCGCGACCGCGCGCTAGATCAGGTCCTCCGCATCATCGAAGACGTCGGTGTCATGGACACCGCAGAAACGGGAGCCGGGACGAGCCTGGTTGCGGCACTGGATGCCGTCCTCGGACACGTACTCGCAGCGGCGGACGTCCTCGTCCTCCTCGTCACCGATCAGGTCGGCGGCGGGCTCCTCGTGAACGGGAACGTTCTTGAGGATGTCGGCGGCAAGCGTCTCGGACTTGATGTCGATGTGCCAGCCGGTCAGGCGCGCGGCGAGGCGGGCGTTCTGGCCCTCCTTGCCAATGGCGAGGGACAGCTGGTCGTCGGGCACGATGACGCCGGCGTAGGCCTTCTCCTCGTCGATGAGGACGCGGGTGACCTTAGCGGGCGACAGGGCGTTGGCGACGTAGACGGCAGGATCGGCATCCCACAGGATGACGTCGACGCGCTCGCCACGGAGCTCGCCCACGACAGCGCGAACACGGCTGCCCTTGGGGCCGACGCAGGCGCCCACGGGATCCAGACGGTCGTCGAGCGAGTGGACGGCGACCTTGGAGCGCTGGCCGGGCTCGCGGGCGATCGACTTGATCTGGACGGTGCCCTCATAGATCTCGGGCACCTCCTGCTCAAACAGACGACGCATGAGCTCGGGGTGGGTACGGGAGATGACAATCGGCGGACGGCTGTGCTCGCCACGAACCGGCTGCAGGTTGGAGTTGGGGTCGCGAACGTCGATGATCACGGCCTTGATGTGCTGGTTGTGCAGGTAGCGCTCGCCCATCGGACGCTCGTTGCGCTCGTTCTCGTAACGACGCTGATCGAAGTGCGGCAGCTCGGCCTCGACGCCCTCGCGGATCTTGACGATCGTGAAGTCGGGCGTGGACTGCAGAACGGTACCGCTGATGAGGTCACCGATGCGGCCGGAGAACTCCTCGTAGATCTGCTCGCGGGCGGAGTTGCGCACGATGGCGTTGATCTCGGCCTTGGCGTGCTGGGCGGCGATGCGGCTCGTGTTCTTAGGGGTGACGTCGATCTCCTCGAACTCGGTGAAGTTGCCCTCCTCGTCCATGGAATCGTCGATCGGCTCCAGACGGTAGACGTAGATCTTGCCGGTGGTGCGGTCGATGGTCACCTTGGCGCCCCACTCAAGATGCAGGATCTCGGCATAGCTCTTGGCGAGCGACTGCTCCAGGCGGTCGATCAGGTAGAGCTGGTCGATGTGCTTCTCCTGGCAAAGCTCCATCAGGGCGGACATCATGTCGGATGCTGCCATCTTACTTTCCTTCCTTCGCGGGCTTGAAGTCGTAGGTGGGCTTCAACTTGCACTTTTTAACATCAGAGAAATCGAGGGTGACGGACTCGCCGTCCTCGAGCTCGAGGGTCACGTTCGCCTCGGTGGCGGCGGCAATCTTGCCGACGTACTTGCGACGGCCCTCGGTGGCGGTGGAGGTGAGCTCGCAGTTCTCGCCCACAAAGCGGGCAAAGTCACTCGGGCGGCGCAGCGGGCGCGCCATCCCCGGGCTCGACACCTCGAGCGTATAGCTCGAGGAGATGGGGTCGAGCTCCTCAATCACATCGCCGACCCACTTGGTGTTGGCCGTGACGTCGTTGAGCGACAGGCTCTGACCCTCGGCACCCTCGATTCGCACGCGCACGCAGGGGGCCTTGGTGGCGCCCACGAGCTCGACGTCGACGATGTCGACATCGTGCTGGGGAGCGACGGCCTCGAGCGCGTCGATGATCGCCTGCTCGGTCTTGGTCTTGACCATTGCGGCACCTCCATCCATACAAAAAAGAAGCGGGGCCGAAACCCCACTTCTTTCAATTACAACTTCATTTGCAAGCAAACTATACCAATAGCTGCGGAAACGTGCAAGCACAGTACGAACCTGCAGGTCAGCGTGCGCACAGCTTCTCCACAAGAATAGGACAATTGGACTAAAGACTCCATGAGGCAAGCGCCCGATGGTCCAAGAACGGGCCATGCGTCCCAATCCACAGGCCCGTTCGAACCCCAAGGGCATTCCTTCCCGAGCCCCTATCGATCAGACTTAGCTAAGGGCATTCTGCAACAAGCCAGCCAGCAAGTCGCGCAACGACGAACCTTTCCAAATCCTCTACGGCAAGGAGGCACCCATGAAACGCCTAGGCACCCTCTGCATGACTGCGCTCGCCATCGCAACGTGCTCGCTGGCCCTCTTGGGCTGCGGCAACGCGAATGGCAAAACCGGAACATGCGAACCGAACCCTGGCAGCACAAAAGCCATCGAGAAAACGGCACCATCGGAGAGCTTCGACAAAATAGACGAGGACATCGTCGATCCCCAGAGCTTGGGTCCCGATTCCCAAGAACAGTTCCCCATCGACCTTGAGGCAGACGAGAACGTCCATGTTACCTGCGTGGGCAAGGACACGGATGGCTACGGCGACGCCGCGCTCGTCTTTACGGTGACCAACAACACCGGTGTCGACATGATGTTTGGCGATGTGGACTCCTATGCCTACGTCAACGGCGTGGTCCGCGATGTGCACATGCGCCAGCAGGTCGCAGCGGGCGAGGAAACGCGCGCCATGCTCACCTTTGTGGGCACCTACGACGACCCGGACTTTGATGTGAACAACGACCTCAACGACATCTGCCTTAACATTTGGATGTTCGAAGAGGCAACGGGCAACGTTTACTTTAGGGACCTGGTACACATCCCATAGAAAACGTTGCGACGCAATGACTAAGAAGGGCATACAACACAAAACGAGGGACGACCCAACCGGATCGCCCCTCGTCTTTTATGCGTCAGTTAAGCGCGCAGTGCTTACTTGACCACCAGGTTGACCAGCTTGCCGGGCACGCAGATGGCCTTGACGACCGTCTTGCCCTCGAGCCACTTGGCGACGGCGGCCTCGGCGGCAGCCTGCATATCCTCATTGGAGGCATCGCGGGCAACGTCGACACGACCGCGGACCTTACCGAGCACCTGGACCACGATCTGCACCGTGTCCTCAACGGACTCGGCCAGGTCGAACTCGGGCCAGGCGGCGGTGTAGGCGTTACCCTCACAGCCGAGTGCCTCGTGCCACAGCTCATCGGCCCAGAACGGGCAGATGGGCGCCAGGACGCTCACGATGTCCTTGGCCACGCCGTAGCACAGCGCCTTGTCGCGGGCGGCACCCTCGGTGGCGTTGAGGTAGGCGCTCGCCGCGTTGACGAGCTCCATGACGGCCGAGATCGCGGTGTTGAACTGGCCGCGATCGAAGTCCTCAGTGCACTTGGCAATAGTGCGGTGACGCTCGCGATAGAGCTTCATCGCAACCTCGTCGAGCGCGGACTTGTCAAAGGCCACGTTGGCGTCGCCGGACTGGACGAGCTGCCAAACGATACGCCAGGCGCGCTTGATGAAGCGGTTAGCGCCCTCGACGGCCTTGGGATCCCAGTCGAAGTCCTTCTCGGGCGGAGCGATAAACAGAATCGCCAAACGCATGGTGTCGGCGCCGTAGGGCTCGATGACCGAGCTCGGAGGCACGACGTTGCCCTTAGACTTGGACATGGTGTCACCGTTCTCGTCCTTGACCATGCCCTGGCACAGCAGGTTGGTGAAGGGCTCGTCCACACTCAGCAGACCCAGGTCGCGCAGTGCCTTGGTAAAGAAGCGGCTGTAGAGCAGGTGCAGAATGGCGTGCTCGATGCCGCCGATGTAGTTATCGACAGGCATCCAACGGTCGGCGGCCTCGCGGGAGAAGGGCAGCTCGGTGTTGTGCGGGTCGGTATAGCGCAGGTAATACCAGCTGGAGCAGGTGAAGGTGTCCATGGTATCGGTCTCGCGCTTGGCCGGGCGGCCGCAGACCGGGCAGGTGGTCTCGTAGAACTCCCTGCACTCGGCGAGGGTTTCGCCGGCGCCCAGGTCCAGGTTCTCGGGCAGCGTCACCGGCAGCTGATCCTCGGGCACGGGCACGATGCCGCAGTGCTCGCAGTGGATGGCCGGGATGGGGTTGCCCCAATAGCGCTGGCGGGAAATGAGCCAGTCGCGCAGACGGAACTCGACCTTGCGACGACCGCAGCCCATGGCCTCGAGGTCGGCAACGATCGCAGCCTCGCCCTCGGAGTGCTTGCCGCCGCGCATGCCAGTGTACTTGCCGGACTGGACGAGCGTGCCCTCGGCAGCGTGAGCGCAATCCCAGTCGACGGTCTCGGCATGGAAGGTATCGATGGTCTCGCCGCTGGCCTCGACGGCAGCGCGATCGTCATCGTCCAGGATGATCGGCACGATCGGCAGGTCGTACTTGCGGGCAAACTCAAAGTCGCGCTGGTCGCCACAGGGAACGGCCATGACGGCACCGGTACCGTAGTCGGCAACGACATAATCGGCAACCCACACGGGGACCTTCTCGCCGTTAACGGGGTTTACCACATAGCGGCCCGTGAAGGCACCGTGCTTCTCGAGGGTGCCCTGGGCACGCTCGACGGCAGAGATATGCTTGGAGTCCTCGACGATCTTGGTGACGGCCTCCTCGTACTCCGTGCCCTCGACGAGCTCGTGCAGGCCGGCGTACTCGGGAGCCAGGACAAAGAAGGAAACGCCAAAGAGCGTATCGGCACGCGTGGTGAAGACGGTGATCTTGCCCTCGTCGCCCTCGATGGGCTCGCCATCCTGGTCGCACAGGGTAAAGTCGACCTCGGCGCCCTCGGAGCGGCCAATCCAGTTGGCCTGCATCTGCTTGACTCGCTCGGGCCAGCCGGGGAGCTTCTCCAGATCATCGAGCAGCTCCTGGGAGTACTCGGTGATCTTGTAGTACCACTGCTCAAGGTCGCGCTTCTCGGGCTCGGTGCCGCAGCGCCAGCACTTGCCCTCGGTGACCTGCTCGTTGGCCAGAACGGTCTTACAAGTGGGGCACCAGTTGACCGGGTTCTTCTTGCGGTAGACCAGGCCCTTTTCCCACATCTTCTCAAAGATCCACTGGCCCCAGCGGTAGTAGTCGGGGCTGCAGGTCTTGACCATGCGATCCAGATCGTAGGAGAAGCCCATTCGCTTCATCGTGGCGAGCGCCTGGTCCATGTTCTTATACGTCCAGGCGGCAGCCTGCGTGTTGTGCTTGATGGCGGCGTTCTCGGCAGGCAGGCCAAAGGCGTCAAAGCCGATGGGATGCAGCACGTCATAGCCGCGCATGCGGGCCTGACGGGCCATGGCATCGCCGATGGTATAGTTGCGCGCGTGGCCCATGTGCAGGTCGCCCGACGGATACGGGAACATCTCGAGCACGTACTTCTTGGGCTTGCTGTCGTCGGTGTCGACGGCAAAGAGGTTGGAGTCCTCCCAGGCCTTCATCCACCTAGACTCAATGGCCTGCGCGTCGTAGGCAGGAATCTCGTCCTTATGATCTGTGCAATCGCACATATCAGCTCCTTTGTTATCTCGGTTGGGGCGGGGCGTTCTTACCTTTACTCGCTGCTGCGGACAGTCCTGCGCAAGACGAAGAGCACATTTAGTGCTCTTCTTTGCGTGCGGAACTTGCAGCGAGCAAAGGTAAGAACGCCCCGCCACATCGTTAACTCGCATGATGATAGCAAATACGACAAGCGAGATGCCTGCGACTTGCAGGCATCTCGCTTTATCTAAATAACGTGGTTGGGAATCAACCTTTGTCTGAAACTCGTTCTAGCACGAACGGGTTTTCCAAGTGCCGCAGATTGCCGTGAAAGAGGAGCGACGCGTACTTTGGTACGCGAGCGACGGTTTGAACGGCAAGGTGCGGTGCTTGGGAAAGCCGCTTATCGATAGGAAACGCTCTGCTGGGAATCCTTGACGACAACGTCGTGGGCTCCGCCTTCGACGATGGAGGTCGAGCTCACCAGAGTCAGGCGTGCCTTTTCCTGGAGCTCGGGAATCGAGAGGGCACCGCAGTTGCACATCGTGGACTTGACCTTGTAGAGCGTGCCGCCCACGCCGTCCTTGAGGGAGCCGGCGTAGGGAACGTAGGAGTCGACGCCCTCGACGAAGCTGAGCTTCGCGGCGCCGCCCAGGTCGTAGCGCTGCCAGTTGCGGGCACGCGCAGAACCCTCGCCCCAGTACTCCTTCATGTACTGGCCGTTCACGTTGACGCGCTCGGTCGGGCTCTCGTCGAAGCGGGCGAAGTAGCGGCCCAGCATCATAAAGTCGGCACCCATGGCAAGGGCGAGCGTCATGTGGTAGTCGTAGACGATGCCGCCGTCGGAGCACACGGGCACGTAGACGCCGGTCTCCTCGTAGTACTCGTCACGGGCGCGGCAGACGTCGATCAGCGCGGTGGCCTGGCCACGGCCGATACCCTTGGTCTCGCGGGTAATGCAGATGGAGCCACCGCCGATACCAACCTTGATGAAGTCGGCACCGCAGTCCGCCAAAAAGCGGAAGCCCTCGGCGTCGACGACGTTACCGGCACCGACCTTGACGTCCTCGCCGTAGTTGGCGCGGATCCACTCGATGGTGCGCTTCTGCCACTCGCTGAAGCCCTCGGAAGAGTCGATGCACAGGACATCGGCGCCGGCCTCGATGAGCAGCGGCACGCGCTCGGCATAGTCGCGGGTGTTGATACCGGCACCGACCATGTAGCGCTTATCGTTATCGAGCAGCTCGTTGGGGTTGGTCTTGTGGCTGTCGTAGTCCTTGCGGAAGACAATGCCCATCAGGTGATCGTTGTCGTCGACGATGGGCAGAGCGTTGAGCTTGTTGTCCCAGATGACGTCGTTGGCAACCTTGAGGCTGATGTTCTTGTCGCCCACGATGAGCTGCTCACGCGGAGTCATGAACTCGGAGACCTTCGTCTGGTGGTCATCGCGGCTGGGACGATAGTCACGGCTGGTGACGATGCCCAGGAGCTTACCCTTGGGAGTACCGTCATCGGTAACCGGCATGGTGGAATGACCGGTCTTCTCCTTGAGCTCGATGACCTGCTCCATGGTCATGTCGGGGGTCAGCGTGGAATCGGACTGAACGAAGCCAGCCTTGTGATCCTTGACGGCCTTGACCATAGCGGCCTCGGACTCGGCGCTCTGGGAACCGTAAATGAAGGACAGGCCACCCTCGGTAGCGAGCGCGACACCCATGTCGACGCCCGAGACGGACTGCATGATGGCGGAAACCATGGGGATGTTCAGGGTGATTGCCGGCTTCTCACCGCGCTTAAAGCGGGTTAGCGGCGTCTTAAGAGAGACGTTGTTGGGGATGCACTGCGAGGACGAGTAACCAGGGACCAGCAGATACTCCGAAAACGTGTGGGACTCACCGGGAAAGAACGTAGCCATGTTTCTCCTTTTTCCATGCGACCGGTCGGCTGCAGGCCTCGTAGGACCCAGCCCAACCTTGGGCGCCCAATACTAGGGAAGTATCTTAACGCACTTTGACTGCTACAATGCATGATTTAAGAAGAGCACACGAGGGTTTGACGCTGGCATTGCGTTTGCCCAGCAAACACTTTAGCGGGGAGACGTGGAGCAGATGGAGTACAAGACGACGGCAAAGCTGGTCATTCAAGCGTGCGACAAGGATCTGCCGGGCGTCTTCGGCCACGGCTGCGTCTTGCTGCTGCAAGGTATCGCCCGCGAGCACTCGCTCAACCGTGCCGCCAAGAGCATGGGCATGGCGTATTCCAAGGCCTGGCGCATTGTGAACGAAGCCGAAGGCCAGCTGGACTGCAAGCTCATCGAGCGCGACGGCGCCCGCGGATCCACGCTCACCCCCGCCGGCGAGCGAGCCATCGAAGTCTACGAGACGTTGCAGAGCGAGATCAACAACGTCATCGCCACCAAAGCCAACGACCTCATCGCCAGCATCAAAAAGTAGCTAATTTGGGACGGGGCTTTTTTAGCTGCACAACCCCTTCTCATAAGTTGCGGTGAAATAGGGACTGTTTATGCCGATAAAGCCGTAAATCAATCCCTATTTCACCGCAACTTATGGAGTTGAGGATGATTTAGCTAGTTGCGAAGGGCGTTGTCTAGGGTTGACGCTACAACCAGTGGGTTGTCGGTACCGGCGAAGAGGCGGATGGTGCTCCCCTGCTTGCCGCGTGGGGCCGAAAGACGCGTCGTTGCGCCGCCGGCAGGCGATGTGCGAAACTCCCCCGGCAAAGCGTCGAACAGCTCTCCTGCGCTAAGCTTGATAAGGTCAAACTCAACTGCCGGGCCAAAACCATGCTCGAGGATTCCCGTTGCAACCGCGTGGTCGGGATGCGAGTTCAGCCCGGGATAGCACACGCTGCGCACCATCTCGTTGGCGGCCAGATACTCGGCCAGCGCACGGGCGCGGTCGAAATGCGCCTGCATGCGGGCGTTAAGCGAGGAAAGCCCGCGCTCCAGCACGTCGGCCTCCTCGGCAGAAAGGTCGAGTGCCAAAGAACCGCAGCCTGCAAACAACACGTGCGCGCACTCAGCCGCGGCATCCACACGATGGTGCTTGAGCTGAGAGCGCGCCACCGAAGCGGCAACGAGCTTGCGCGGAGCCCTACCTGCGCACACGCGATCGAGCGCTTCGAGGGACAGCACAGCACCCAGCCGCAGCGGATCGCAGCCAAAAGCCGACGCCACGGTGTTGTCCACAACCAGCAGCGCATGGGCCTCACGCGCTGCGCGGCCCAGAGCGCGAAGGTCGGGCACGCGCAGACCAAATCCGCCGATAGAGTTGACGAACCACCACAGGTGCGGCCCCTCGGCATCAAACGAAGCATCAAAACCCTCGGACGCGGCGGTAAACACACCGGCGGACGGTGAGCCCACCAGCACAACATCGCAGCCATCAAAGCCGCGCGCAAACGCACCAGCAAAGTCATCCGCAAAGGCCACCAGGCGATCGCCGGGACGCACAATCCCCAACAGCGACAGCGCCGCCGGCACATGCGAGGCCGCAACAAGACGCGCCTCACGCGCGCCGACCCTTGCAGTTCAGGCATCTTCTAGTTGCTGTACATCCACAAGGCACCGTCCCTTCAAAAGCAAAAACCCACGATGCGGATGTTCCCCGCATCGTGGGCAACGGCTGCAGTATAGCGCCGATATGCGACGAATCGCCTAGATGTTGAGCGTATGATAGGTCACGCTCGCACCCGGAGCGTCAACGGTCACGCCATAGGTATCGGGATAGATGCGCGTCGAGAACACGAGCGCGCCATCGTTAACAAACACCTCGACCGACGAAACATCGCCGACAGTGCGCACGTTACGAACCTCGTCGACGGGCTCCCAGCGCACGGTACGACCGCAGCCGGCAGAAGCGCGATCCTCATCGGTAAATCGCATCTCAAAGCGCGCGGGCAGTTCGCCCTCGGCGGGCGCAAACGACAGCTTCAGATCGCCATCAACGATCGCGGTAAACGCGCCGTCGACACCGTCGGCAACAACGTCAAAGCAGGTATCGCCGGCAACCTCCAACGAGCCCTCCCCCACACGCACCGAGGCATAATGGCGCTCGATCTCGCGCGCCGGCTGCTGCAGCACCACGCCGCCGTCACCGGCCGTAAGCTCGCGCGGCACCGTCATGCAGTGCTGCCAGCCGCACACCACGGTCGGTGCGTTGCCATAGGTCGGCTCATCGGGCATGCCCATCCAGCCGATTAGAATATGGCGACCGTCCTCGGCCGTGAACTCCTGCGGCGCATAGAAGTCAAAACCGGCGTCCCACAGGCGGAACTCGCCCAGCTCATAAGCGTCCTTGCCACCCGTAATGTCGCCCGATACAGGCATGTAGCCAGCGGCATACACATTGCCGCGATCCCAACGACCGCCCTCAAGGCCCTGGGGCGAGAACGACAAAAATGCAGCGGTATCGCCATTCGCATCGAGCTCAATATAGCCAGGGCACTCCCACATAAAGCCAAAACGCTCGGGCGTAGACACACGGCTCTCGAGCTCCCAGCTCAGCATATCGGCCGAGCCATACACCAAGATCTCGCCCACATCGCGACCGGCGCCCTCGCCGTGCATGGCGCAAAATCGACTATCGACATGCGGACCATCCACGCGACGACGCGCGCCCAGCACCATGTGATAACGCCCGTCCGCGTCACGCCACACCTTGGGGTCGCGCACGTGACAGGTCAAATCCTCGGGATAATCCTCGGACGCCAGCACCACGCGCTTTTGGTTGAACTCCCGACCGGCAAGGCCATCAACGCTCTCCACATAGACGGTATCGGCGCGGCGGCCGGTATTGACGTAATCGTACGTACCGTCAGCATCGGAAAGCTTAACGTTGCCCGTATAGAGCACGCGAATGCGACCGTCTTCGGCAAGCGCGGAGCCCGAATACACACCATGGCAATCGAACGGCTCGTCGGGCAGCAGTGGGGCGCCAACGTAATCCCACGTCATAAGATCGCGACTCGTCGCATGGCCCCAGGCCTTAACGCCGCCCTCGACATCAAACGGCGCATACTGAAAATAGGCATGGAACACGCCGCCTGCTTGGCAAAGACCGTTGGGGTCGTTGAGCCAGCCCGCCGGCGGCATAATATGGAAGCGCTGGCCATACGCGCCATGGCCGCACTCAGAGGCGGCAGCGTCAACAGCGGCAACCAGCTTTGCAAGGTCGCGGCCAAGTGCATTAGACATATCAAAGTCCTAACGGATAGAAAGTAACAGGGCGCCAGAGATCGACACCGGATACGGGAAACGCCCGCGAGCATACAACCCGCGGGCACCCTTCAATCAAAAGCTCTTAGGCCTGCTCGGAAGCCTTGGGCTCGTCCTTGTACAGGACAAACGAGACGCCAAAGGAAACCAGCGCGGCGACCGCAAACATGATCGCGTACTGCACGGGCTGGGCCAGGCACAGCAGGATACCGAAGATACCCGTAACGCCCGTACCGGAAGCGGCAAGCGAGGTGAGCGCGCAGACCAGGGCGCCGCAACCGCCACCGATGCAGCCGGCGATGAAGGGCTTAAAGAAGCGCAGGTTCACACCGAAGATGGCAGGCTCGGTAATGCCCATAAAGGCGGACAGAGCCGAAGGAAGCGCCAGGCCCTTAATCTTGGCATCGCGGGTCTTAAAGGCAACGGCGAGCGCAGCGCCACCCTGGGCGATGTTGGCAGCGCTGGCGATGGGCAGCCAGTAGGTCACGCCGTACTGGGCGAGCTGACCCAGGTCGATGGCGGTGTACATCTGGTGGATACCGGTAACGACCGTGGGGGCATAGAACAGGCCGACGATAAAGGAACCGATGCCGAAGGGCAGGGTCAGCAGGGTCTGGATCAGACCGAGGATGGCGTTCTCGGCCCACACGAAGATGGGGCCGACGGCAACGAGCGTCACAAGCACGGTCACGAACACCGAGACGAGCGGGGTCACAAAGAGGTCGAACATCTCGGGAACGATCTTGTGCAGGCGCTTCTCGAGGAAAGCCAGAATGGCGCAGGCGATAACGATGGGGATCACGTGGCCCTGATAGCCGACCCACTCAAAGCTGTACACGCCGGGGATGACGGTGACCATGGTCTGAACGCCCTCGGAGGCAACCGTGTAGGCGCTCTGCAGCGAGGAGTTGATGAACGCACCGCCGACGACAGCACCCAGGTACGGGTTGGCGCCAAAGGCCTTGGCGGCGGAGTAGCCGATCAGGATCTGCAGAATGCCAAAGGACGTTCCCGAGACCAGGTCGGCGATCTTATAGATAAAGTTATTGGTGTCGAGCGCGATAAAGCCGTTGGAGGCCATAAAGTTGAGGGCGCTCATAATGCCCAGCAGCAGGCCCGAAGCCACGATGGCAGGGATGATGGGGACAAAGACGTCGCCGAGCACCTTAATGGCACGCATAAAGATGTTCTGCTGCTGCGCCGCGGCCTCCTTGACCTCGGCCTTGGTGGCAGCCTCGACGCCACTGAGCGCGATGAACTCCTCGTAGACCTTGTTGACGGTGCCGGTGCCAAAAATAATCTGCAGCTGGCCCTGGGCCTCAAAGACGCCCTTAGCGCCGTCGATATTCTCGAGGGCCTCCTTGTCAACCTTGGCGTTATCAGCAATCACCAGGCGCAGACGCGTGGCGCAGTGTGCGGCCGAAACAACGTTGTCGGCGCCACCGATGTTGTCGAGCACCTCTTGGGCTGATTTGCGGTAGTCCATGACTTCCCTTTCCTCCAACGGGCGCATGTGCACCCGGCCATCTTTGACACTTAAACTGTAATCGTTTTCAGTTTCATATGACTGCAATCGTTTTCATATAACGGTGAACGGTAGGAAAAAGCCGGCGAATGGTAGTTTTGAGACAAACATAAGGGCTCAGAGGCAGGCAGACGTGCCCAAAGCCTAGACATTCATAAGCTGATGGCCGAGCTTAAGCGTCTTGAGACCGCTCTCCCCCTCCACGCCATCGAGCGTGTTGAGCAACATGTTGGTCGCCTCGACGCCACTGGTCAGGTAGCCATAGTGCACGGTGGGAATGCCGCCCGTCAGCGCGCGCAAAAACGCGTTGTCGCCAAAACCGCTTACGCGGTGTATGCCCTCGCCCATGCCTCGAACCTCGTCGATGGCGCGCAGCGCGCCCGCCGCCATGGTGTCGGTCGCGCAGGCGATAAACGAAACATCGGGAGCGACGGAAAGCAGCTCACTCGCCGCACCATAGCCCGAGTCGAGCGTAAACGAGCCCAGGCGAATCAGGCTCGGATCAAGCGCCACGCCCGCGGCGCGCAAGCCGGCCTCAAAACCGCGACGGCGGTCATAGCCGGCCGCGCGGTCCTCCTCGGTAACTCCAATGTAGGCAATCTTGCCGTCCACACGGCCCGCAAGCGCATGGCCCAGCTCAAAGGCGGCCTCGTAATCGTCGTGATAGACGCACGCCGCGCCCTCGACATTCTGGCCGATCAGAACGATGGGCACGCGGCACGACTCAATCGCCCGATGGTGCTCGTCGGTGATCATGGTTGCAACCAACACAATGCCATCAACTGGGTGGTTTTGGAACAAATCGAGGTATTCGAGCTCGCGATCGGCCGCGTTGTCGGTGTTTGCAAGCAGCATCTGGTAGCCACGGTGACCGAGCACCTGGCCAATGCCGGCGGTAATGCGGCTCACGGATTCCGAGTTGATCTTGGGCACGATGACGCCGATGAGCTTGGTGGAGCCGGTGCGCAGTGCACGAGCCTGGCTGGACCGCACGTATCCAGTCAGCTCAATCGCCTGCTTAATGCGCTCGGCCTTGTCCGTCGATATGTAGCCACCGTTGAGGTAGCGCGAGACGGCGGCGCTCGAAACGCCGGCCAGCTCGGCCACATCCTTCATCTTTACCACGAGTACCCCTGTCATTGAAATCGCTTTCACCATGATACCCGTGAAGACGGCATGCGAACCAAATCGGCCCACTCAGGTCGAGC
>CABUJH010000011.1 GCA_902491895.1 uncultured Collinsella sp.
GAGCACAACCTTGCCAAGGTTGGGGTCGCGGGTTCGAGCCCCGTTGTCCGCTCCAAACTCAGTAGCCCGACTACTACGGTAGCCGGGCTTTTTCGTACCCATCGCATGGGCTCGAACCCGAGAGGGAGCGAGCGTTTTGGGTCGTGGCTGTGGCGTTGTTTGTCGCGAATGTCCGCTTTGGGCGTATCATCGTGGGCATCTCGCATAACCTCGTTGCAAGGGAGATACGCCCCATGGCTACAGAAAAGTCTTCTTCGCGCTCATGGATGTCCGATGCCGCGATCTATCAGATCTACCCGCGCTCGTTTAAGGATTCGACTGGTTCGGGTCTGGGCGATATCGCGGGCATTACCCAGCAGATGGACTATCTTGAGCGGCTGGGTATCGAGGCCATCTGGCTGAGCCCGTTTTACCCTTCGCCTCTTGTCGATGGCGGCTATGATGTGGCGGACTACTGCGATGTCGACCCACGTCTCGGCTCGCTTGACGACTTCGATGACATGATCGCTGCGGCTCACGCGCGCGGCATCAAGGTCATCGTCGACATCGTGCCCAACCATTCATCCAACCAGCACCCCTGGTTCAAAGCCGCTCTTGCCGCCGGCCCCGGATCGCCCGAACGCGCCCGTTATATCTTCCGCGATGGTCGCGGCGAGCATGGCGAGCTGCCTCCCACCAATTGGAATGCCAACTTTGGCGGCCCCGCATGGACGCGTGTTGCGGACGGTCAGTGGTATCTGCACATGTTTACGCCCGAGCAGCCGGACTTTGACTGGTCATGCCCTGAGGTTCACGCGCTCTTTTGCGACGTCCTGGCGTTTTGGAGCGATCGAGGCGTCGACGGCTTTCGCATTGATGTGGCGCAGGGTCTCGCCAAGGATCTCGACCGCGATGACCTCGACCGGTGGCATCTCGCCGAGGGCGATGACATGGTTGACGACGGCACCCATCCGCTGTGGGACCGCAATGAGGTCCACGAGATCTATCGCGAGTGGCGCCGCGTGTTCGACCGCTATAATCCGCCGCGCAGTGCCGTTGCCGAGGCGTGGGTGCTGCCCGAGCGCCAGTATCTCTACGCGCGTCCCAGCGAGCTTGGCCAGACATTCAACTTTGAGTTTGCCAAGGCCACTTGGACCTATGATGACATGCACACTGCAATCGAGAAGGGCTTGAAGGCAGCCGTCGAATCCGATTCCGCCTCGACCTGGGTACTCTCCAACCACGACGTGCCGCGCGTGGCGACACGCTATGCCCTGCCGCAAATCAAGGCGACGCGCTACCACCAGATTGCGCTCGACTGGCTCTTGCGCGACGGGTCGTCTTATGACGAGGACCGTGAACTCGGCGAGCGCCGCGCGCGGGCGGCCCTTTTGCTTGAGCTGGCGCTTCCGGGCTCGGCATACGTGTATCAGGGTGAGGAGCTCGGCCTTTTTGAGGTGGCTGATATCCCGTGGGCTGCACTCGAAGACCCTACTGCGACCAATACGCACGGACCGAAGCGTGAGAAGGGGCGCGACGGCTGTCGTGTGCCCCTGCCGTGGGTGGCGGCGGACGATCCCGCGCATGGCGGATCGTTTGGGTTTTCGCCGGCAGACGCCGATGCGGCGCCCCATCTGCCGCAGCCTGCATGGTTTTCCGATTATGCTGCCGATAGGGAAGAAGTGGACCCGACATCGATGCTTGCGCTCTATCGTGACGCCCTCTGGCTGCGGCGCAAGCTGCGCGGTTGCGCCAACGATCTTGCGTGGCTCGATCTTGACGGGCGCACCGGTCTTGCGGATGGTGCCGAGGGCGCCGAGGGCGGCGTCATCGCCTATCGCCGCGACAACGGCTGGGCGTGTGTGACGAACTTCGGCGCAGCACCCGTGGAGCTGCCGGCGGGCAGGGTCCTGCTCACCTCATCACCGCTTGCAGACGGCAGGCTCGCGCAGGACAGCTCTGCCTGGATCATGCTCGGTGAGATGTAGGGGCATCTCGCTGCGAGCCTGCGTTTGTTCGCGCCTTTCGTGACGACTGATGCCCTCGCGAGAGCGTCGCAAAACTTTTTAAAAAAAGTTCTTGCATAGGATGCGGGCATCACGTAAGATTAATCCTCGTAAGCGGACATGGCTCAGTTGGTAGAGCACAACCTTGCCAAGGTTGGGGTCGCGGGTTCGAGCCCCGTTGTCCGCTCCATTTGGGCGTTTAGCTCAGGGGGAGAGCGCTTCCCTGACACGGAAGAGGTCAGAAGTTCAAATCTTCTAACGCCCACCAAATGTTCGCAGCTCAGAGGCTATGTCCTCTGGGCTGTTTTGTTTTGCTACCAAGCACGCCGTCAAATATGCCACCAAATATTGATCCAAGGTCCCCGTAGAGGTGCCGGCAGATTGCATACGTCCTGGCCGACCGTGACCGCAACATGTTGGTCAAGCATAATCTTTTGGATTCTTTTGGCGTGAGCGGCTTGGTTTTGGTAGGATTTGTCAGCGGCTTGACTAAGGGGGTTTTATAACTGCCATGCAGGTAGCCGTGTTGGTAACGTTTTACCGACTTCCCAAGAACCCCTCATTTTTAATGCGTCTGCAAAATGACTAATTGCTTTGACCTGCTGAAACACTATATGTTGTGTTTGACCTAAAAAAAGAATACAGGATATAGATGCCTCTTTGTCGTATGATAGATGGCGGACAGAGAACGAGAACCTTATTCGCCCCATTTGGATAGATCTTCGAGCCCCTTGATTGGCTGCGAGGATTGTCCGCATGAGGGCCTATGGTTATCGAGAACACAGATTGCGCGACGGCGCCGCAAGACAGGGGCAAGCCCTGCCGGGTATCGTTTGGCTCTGAAGCGCGATGAGGCTACGATGCGAAAGAGGCAAGAGGATGAAGATCATCAAGCGCAGCGGCACCGAGGTTGTCTTTGACATCGATAAGATCGTCAATGCCATCCGTGCCGCAAACTTGGAGGTCGAGGAGAGCTCTCGTCTTACCGACCGCCAGGTGGTTTACGCGGCACAAAACGTCGCCGAGGCATGCGAGAACGCGGGCCACACTGTTTCGGTCGAGGAGATTCAGGATTTGGTCGAGGACGAGATCATGCGTCTCGACTGCTACGAGGTTGCCCGCCACTACATCATCTATCGCTATGTTCAGAGCCTGAAGCGCCAGAAGAACACGACCGATGACAAGATCCTGTCGCTGATCGAGTGCAACAACGAAGAGGTTAAGCAGGAGAACTCCAACAAGAACCCGACCGTCAATTCCGTTCAGCGTGACTACATGGCCGGCGAGATCTCCAAGGACCTGACCCAGCGTGTGCTGCTGCCCCAGGAGATTGTGGATGCTCACAATGAGGGTCTGATTCACTTCCATGATTCGGACTACTTTGCCCAGCACATGCATAACTGCGACCTGGTGAACCTGGAGGATATGCTCCAGAACGGTACTGTTATTTCGGGCACGCTGATCGAGAAGCCGCACAGCTTCTCGACTGCCTGCAACATCGCGACGCAGATCATCGCTCAGGTTGCTTCCTCCCAGTACGGTGGCCAGTCGATTTCGCTGACCCATCTTGCCCCGTTCGTCGAGGTGAGCCGTCAAAAGATTCGCGGCGAGGTCGCCCGCGAGCTCGAGGAGCTTGGCGTTTCCGCATCTCCCGAAAAGGTCCGCGAGGTTGTTGAGGACCGCCTGCGTGACGAGATCCGTCGCGGCGTTCAGACGATTCAGTATCAGGTCGTGACCCTTATGACCACGAATGGCCAGGCGCCGTTCGTGACGGTCTTTATGTATCTCAATGAGGCCCGTACGCCCCAGGAGAAGCACGACCTTGCCATGATTGTGGAGGAGACGCTTCGTCAGCGCTATGAGGGCGTTAAGAACGAAGCCGGCGTGTGGATCACCCCGGCGTTCCCCAAGCTCATCTACGTGCTCGAGGACGATAACGTTCACGAGAATTCCCCGTACTTCTACCTGACCCAGCTGGCTGCTAAGTGCACCGCCAAGCGCATGGTGCCCGACTACATCTCCGAGAAGAAGATGCGCGAGCTCAAGCTGTCGAAGGGCGAGACCGCGGGCAACGGCGACTGCTATACCTGCATGGGTTGCCGCAGCTTCCTGACGCCCGACCGCTCCGGTAACGGATTTAACAACGTGGCCAACGCGCTGAACTATGACCCGAACAAGCCCAAGTACTACGGTCGCTTTAACCAGGGTGTTGTGACCATCAACCTGCCCGATGTCGCACTGAGCTCGCACCAGGACATGGACAAGTTCTGGAAGATCTTCGATGAGCGCCTTGAGCTGTGCCACCGTGCCCTGCTGTGCCGTCATGAGCGCCTGATGGGTACGCTTTCTGACGCCGCACCGATTCTGTGGCAGTACGGTGCCCTCGCCCGCCTGAAGAAGGGCGAGACGATCGACAAGCTGCTCGTGGGCGGTTACTCCACCATTAGTCTGGGTTATGCCGGCCTGTACGAGTGCGTCAAGTACATGACGGGCCACAGCCACACCGAGAAGGAGGGCACGCCCTTTGCCATGGCCGTCATGCAGCACATGAACGACAAGTGCGCCGAGTGGAAGGCCGAAAGCGATATTGACTTCTCGCTGTACGGTACCCCGCTTGAGTCGACGACCTACAAGTTCGCCAAGTGCCTGCAGCGTCGTTTTGGCATCATCCCGGGCGTGACGGACAAGGGCTACATCACCAACAGCTACCACGTCCACGTGTCCGAGGAGATCGACGCATTCGACAAGCTCAAGTTCGAGGGTATGTTCCAGCAGCTTTCGCCGGGCGGTGCCATCTCCTACGTCGAGGTTCCCAACATGCAGGACAACCTCAAGGCTGTCATTCGCGTGATGCAGTACATCTACGACAACATCATGTACGCCGAGCTCAACACCAAGAGCGACTACTGCCAGGTGTGCGGCTACGACGGTGAGATCAAGATTGTCGAGGATGACGGCAAGCTGGTGTGGGAGTGCCCCAACTGCGGCAATCGTGACCAGGAGAAGATGAACGTCGCTCGTCGTACGTGCGGCTACATCGGTACCCAGTTCTGGAACCAGGGCCGAACCGAGGAGATCCGCGACCGCGTGCTGCATCTCTAATAACCATCCCAGGCCGCCCCGTAGCGAGGCCCCGGACCTTTACTCGCTATTTCGGACAGTCCTGGCTCACGACGGAGGCGCCACTGGCGCCTCCTGTTCGTGCGGAACTCATATCGAGCAAAGGTCCGGGGCCTCGCTACGGGGCGGCCAAGTTGACGTAGCTGAGATGCGGCATGCGGTCTGCTCACTCCTCGAAGTTCTTAGCGGAGATAATTCGAGCTGCAGCTGCGATTTACTTGCGATGGCGGTTGAGCCGCAACCCAGTTTTTATTAGATCTCGAACCCTATGCTCGATGTTCGCTTCGTTCATTGAGTTACCCTTTGCATGAGGCCGGGACATATCGTCCCGCCCGCAGTTTCGCAGGCCGAAGACCGAGAATGTTTGAGGACGGGATGATATGTCCCGGCCTCCCGGGAGAGTTACTTATGAACTACGCGAACATTAAGTATTTCGACATTGCTGATGGGGAAGGCGTTCGTACTTCTCTGTTTGTGAGCGGGTGCCGTCGTGGGTGCAAGAATTGCTTTAACTCTGTCGCGTGGGACTTTGCTGCGGGTGAGCCGTTCGATCGTGCCGTCGAGGACAAGATTATCGAGAGTCTCGACCATCCCTTTATCGATGGCCTGACGATTCTGGGCGGCGAGCCTATGGAGCCCGAGAATCAGGCGGGGCTTGTTGACTTTATCGAACGCGTACGTGCGGCCTATCCCGCGGGGTCGGGCAAGACCATTTGGTGCTTTACCGGCGACGTGCTCGAGGAGCTTATGCCGGGTGGCCGTCATCATACCGAGGCGACGAACCGTATCCTGGCCTGCCTCGACATGTTGGTGGACGGCCCGTTCGTTCAGGATCTGTACGATATCTCATTGCGCTTTAGGGGCTCGAGTAACCAGCGTGTGATCGATATGAACGCTACGCGCGACCGTGCTGAGCGCGAGGGCGTTGCGCTTTGTGATGCGGTTGAACTTTGGCGGGACGATCCGGTCTATTCGACCCATACTATGTAGCTTGTGGCCGATGCCAAAGGGCGTGGTACCATAGCGCGAACGCAAAATCGGAAAAGTGAGGCCCAGATGGTCGATCAGGAAAAAGTCGAGGCCGCCATTAAGCTGTTGCTTGAGGGCATAGGCGAGGACCCAACTCGTGAGGGCCTGCTGGAGACCCCGGCGCGCGTTGCCCGTATGTATGGTGAGATCGCCGGCGGTATGGACCAGAGTGCCGAGGAGCACCTGTCCAAAACCTTTGCCGTCGCTTCGAACGATTTGGTTATCGAGCGCGACATCACGTTCTACTCGCTGTGCGAGCACCATTTGCTGCCGTTTTATGGCAAGGCCGCCATTGGCTATATCCCTAACGGTCGGGTGGCTGGGCTTTCCAAGCTCGCCCGCACGGTTGAGGTTTATGCCCGCCGTCTGCAGCTGCAGGAGCAGCTGTGTGCGCAGGTTGCCGACGCTCTCATGGATTATCTCGCTCCCCAGGGAGCGATTGTGCTCATGGAAGCCGAGCATATGTGCATGACCATGCGCGGCGTGCAAAAGCCTGGCACCAAGACCGTGACGCTCGCTCGCCGCGGCGTCTTTGAGACCGATTCCGCGCTCGAGGAGCGTTTCTTTAGGATGCTGGGCCGCTAACATGAGGGTCGTCAACGACTTTGCATCGAGGACCGATGAGGGGACGTCGCGTCGCGGCTTTATGGCTTCGGGCTTGGCTCCCTTTGGTGCCATGCCTCGCATTGATTACATTTGTGCCAACGGGCTGTTCCGGCGGCATCTGGGCAACATTGCGCAGTTGGAATCGGGGCGCATCTTCTGCCGCCACGGTATTGACCATCTGCTCGATGTCGCTCGCATTATGTGGATCAAAAATCTCGAGGAGCGGCTCGAATTTGACCGCGAGGTCATCTACGCCACGGCACTTCTTCACGATATCGGCAAAGATGAACAGTATGAATCGGGTATATCCCATGATGTTGCAAGCGAACGCGTCGCTGATGCGATTCTCGGCGGCATGCCCGATGATGTGGCGTTTGAGCCGGCCGATGCCGCAGCCATTAAGACGGCCATTCTGGGCCATCGAAAGCTGCGCGTGAACAGCCAACCGCTTGAGCGTCTGCTCTATGCAGCCGACAAAGCGTCGCGCGCCTGCTTTGCATGCCCCGCGCGCAATGCTTGCAACTGGAGCGATGATAAAAAGAACCTGTCGATTCGCGTGTAGTTAGTTTGCGCGGTCGGGGTTCTAAACGAAGGAGACGATCGCGATGAGCAATAAGAAACTGCCCGAGAATGCAACCAAGACTGAAGGCGCCGAGCTCGCCCGCCGTGGAAGGGGCGAAATATCCACCGCAACGGCGATACCCCACGTGAGCTATGACGATCTGCGCCATGCTGACCGCATTACTATCGACGGTCTCGAGGTCTTTGCCAACCACGGCGTGTATCCCGAAGAGAACGCGCTGGGCCAGAAGTTCATCGTGTCCTTGGTGCTCTATGCCGACCTGCGTGCAGCGGGGGAGCACGATAACCTGGACGCTTCGATTGACTACGGCTCGGTGTGCCACGATGTCGATGGCTATCTGCGCGAGCATACGTTTAAACTCATCGAGGCGGCAGCCGAGGGTGTGGCCCAGATGCTGCTGCGTCGTTACCCCTTGCTGCTTGGCGTGCGCGTTAAGCTCGATAAGCCTTGGGCTCCCGTCGGTCTTCCCCTGGCAAGCTGCGGCGTCGAGATCGAGCGCGTACGCTAACCGGTTCTAATACATCTCTATGGGTGGTTGCTTGAGCCGTTGCGACAGCGCTCTATTGTTGGGGCAGTACGCGTCGAGCAGGGCGTGAAACCGCTGATTGTGGCTTGGCTCGAGCAAGTGGACGAGCTCGTGGGCGACAACCATGTCGAGGCATTCGACAGGGTAGGCGGCGAGCTCGCGCGCGATGCGAATGGCGCCGGATTTGGGAGTGCATGAGCCCCAACGCGTTTTCATGCTGCGTACGGAAACGCGAGAAACGGCGACACCCATTGCGATTTCGTATGCGTGCACCATATCGCGCAGCGCCGATGTGACTTCGGACGTATAGAGCTGGTCGATGTGGGCTTGGAGCTCATCGGACGTTAGGCCGTCGAGGATTGCGTGCCGCTTGGTCTGTGGGCCTTCGTCCGATTTATCGGTACCCATAAAACTTGCGAAGGTGGCCTGTTTGGGTCGCGGTGCGGGCGATGCAAAGTTGTGATCGAGCGCATCTTGTACCGTGATGGGCTTGCCCCAAAGTGCAATGATGGACGAGGGGCTGAGCGGCTCTCGCGCTGTCGCCTGATGTTGCTCACGCTGGTCAAGTCGGCTGATAATCCAGGCGCTGTTGCGCTTCACAAACGCTTCGATACGCTCGCGGCTGGCGCCGAGCGGTGCGCTGGCGTGGGCCTCACCGCTCGATGTGATGCGTAGGTTGAAGTTCTTGACGCGCTTTTTGGTAACGACGACGGGGATGGATGTGCCATCCGGTCGGGATACGGTAATCGTAAACTGCTGCGTCAAAAGCGGTCCTTCAGGTTGGGGACGGGCCGGCATGTCGACCGTTCGGCATGCCGGCCCGCTCAAGGGACGTGAAATTAATAACGCTCAAAGAAGGCAAACGCGTTATCGCTGCAGAGCTTCTGCATCACGGTCTTGCCAAAGTGCCTGGAGAGCATGTTCTGGAATTCGGGCATCTTGCTGGCATCGGAGAGGAAAGCGGGCACGGTGGCTCCGTCCCAGTCGCCGCCGAGTGCGATGACGTCCTCGCCGCCCAGGTCGAGCCAGTGCTCGATATGTGCCGCCAGCTGGTCGAAGGTGACGTCTGCGGCTGTCTTATCGGTTGCGTCGTTGGAAAGGAACTCGCTGCAGTAGTTGAGGCCGACGATACCGCCCATGTCGCGAATGGTGCGGAACTGGTCGTCGGTGAGGTTGCGCTTGGCGCCGCAAACCGCACGGGAGTTGGAGTGGCTGGCGACGAAGGGACGCGTGGCGTGGGCGACAACCTCGTCAAAGCACTCGTCGTTGAGGTGGGAGACATCGAGTACCATGCCGGCGTGCTCCATCTGCGTAAGTGCCTCGATGCCGGCGGCGGTGAGGCCGGCGTGGGTATCGTGTCCGCTCGCGAGCGGTCCCTGCGCATTCCAGCTGAGCGATGACATGAGTACGCCCAAGCTCTTGAGCACCTCGATCAGCGCGGGGTCCTCGGCAAAGAACGTGGCGTTTTCGATGGTGTGGATGCAGGCGACCTTGCCGTCTTTGAGCGCGGGGCGAATGTCTGCCGCGCTGCGTACGTTGACCATGCGGTCGTGGTTGAGCATTGCCTGGCCGCTCATATGCGCCATGATCTGCGCCTGGAAGCGCGCGGCGTGGGCGGTGGGAATCTCGTCGGGGACAAACGTGGCGAAGCACTGTGCCCATGGCGTGTTGCCGATCTTTGCGAGCGAGATGGCGCAGGCGTTGCCCTCGATGAGGTCGAAATCTTGCGGATGCGTTTCGTCGCCGGGGAAATAACCGTCGGTGCCGGCGGTAAAGCGCAGGTCGAGATCGAGCGTGGCCCAGCCGATGCGGTCGGCGGTGTCGCAATGTAGGTCAAATACGGGATATGCCATGGTTCCTCCGGATGCAGCGTTTCTTTGCAAACTGTCCTTGAATTGTATGACTAGGGTATAGTTAGCGCCATATGTTCACGGCGGCCCGCGTTGTGCGCCGCCCTTATCACGGAGGTTACCATGTCCAACCAGGGCAAGAAGGTCAAGACCCATTATCGCGGCACGCTCGACGACGGCACGCAGTTCGATAGCTCCTACGATCGCGGCGAGCCGCTGGAGTTCACCTGTGGTGCCGGTCAGATGATCAAGGGCTTCGACGCCGCCGTTGTCGACATGCAGGTGGGCGAGAAGAAGACCGTGCACATTCCTGCTGCCGATGCCTACGGCGAGCACAATCCCGAGATGGTTATTACCTTCCCGGCCGAACAGGTTCCCAACATCGAGCAGATCGAGAAGGGCATGAAGCTCTTCCTGTCCACGCCGAGCGGCATGCCCGTCCCCGCCGTGGTCATCGACGTAACGCCCGAGGCCGTGACGCTCGACGCCAACCACGAGCTGGCCGGTAAGGACCTCAACTTTGATATCGAGCTCGTCGAGGTCGAGGGTTAGAGTATGCTCGAGCGCTTGGTTTCGACGACATGCTTGGGAAATCTCAACGATCCGTCCTATGAACTCCTGCTTCGCCGGAAGCTGGGCGGCGTCTTTGAAGTTGACGAGCTGCTGCTCGATTGGGACCAGGCTGATGTATACGCGTTTGTGGGCGTGACGGAGCTGGGGCGCACGGTCGATGTTCGGCTGGATACTGCCGACAGCGGTCGTCTTGTCGACGGCGACGTGCTCGCCGTCGACCGTTCGGGCGTGGTGCCCGTGGCGGTTGTCGTGCGCCTGCGCAGCGCCGAGGTTTATTTGGTCGAAGTTGACCGCATGGACCCGATTGCGCTCGCGCATGCGTGCTGGGAGATCGGCAATATGCATGCGCCGCTTTTTCGAGGCGATTCGGACGAGCATACCGTGCGCATGTATACGCCGGTGCAGCCTGTTTTGGGCCGCATGCTCCGGGGCGTCGAGGGCGTTCGGCTCTCGACGGTTACCCGTGAACTCGATTCGGACCGGCGCTTTGCGTCGAGTGCGGCGGATGCCGTTGTGAGTATGGCTCCAGACTTTACGATCGTAAAAAAGGCGCGCGGCTAAGCGCGCGTATGCGCAAGACGGGCTTTGAGGGGCGACCGATCAAGGTCCGTCTTGCTGTTGATATGAGGCTTTGGGGGAAGCATATGGGTCTTGAGGGAATCAAACTGATTGCATGCGATTTGGACGGCACGTTGCTGCATCCGGGGGAGCGCGAGCTGCGTTCCGAGGCCTTTGAGCTTATCGATGAGCTGCATCGTCGTGGTATCGTGTTTATGCCGGCGAGTGGCCGTCAATATGCGAGCTTGCGCTACCTGTTTGCCCCGGTGGCCGATGAGCTCGCCTATGTATGCGAAAACGGAACCCTGGTGATGAGCGAGGGGCGTGCCGTCGTCAAGCGTTCCATGGAGCGTAGCCTTGCTATGGTTATCGCGAATACCGTGGTTGCGTATCCCCATACCGACATGACCCTTTCGTGTGAGGGGCACATCTACACCATGAGCGGCAACGATGCGTTCGTCGACCATTTGCGCTATGTGGTCCACTGCGATGTGGCGGTGGTCGACCGTCCCGAGGACATCGACGAGGATGTCATTAAGATTGGCTTCCAGACGCCCGAGGTGGATTATCCGGCGGCCCGGGAGTATTTCGAGCGCCTCTTTGGCGACCGTGTCGATGTGATGACGTCAGGAACCGCATGGACGGACCTTATCGGTTTCGGTTCGGGCAAGGGCTCCGCGCTTGTCGATTACGGTCGTGTCCTGGGGATTTCGCCCGATGAGATGATGGCATTTGGCGACAATGAGAACGATCGCGACATGCTCAACGTCGTGGGCCATCCCTATCTGATGGAGAGCTGCAACCCCACCATGCGCGGTATCAACGATCGCGTCCGTTACGTGCACACGGTCGAAGAAGAACTGCGCCGCCTGCTCGCCGAGTAGGTTTTCGGGACATGCCTAGAAATGTACTGTTTGCTGTAACGGATGGGAAAGTAGATTTGCAGGCATGCCCCAAAGGCTACCGGCAGTCGGGGCAGAGTCCCTCAAAGATGGTGTAGTGCGAGCTGACGCTCCATCCGATTTGTTCGGATGCCCTGGCGTCGAGCTGGGCATCGAAGGGGAGCGGCACGTCGATGACGCGGCTGCACGAGGTGCAGATGATATGTGCGTGCGGCTCGATGGTGCGATCGAAGCGGCTGCCGCCCGGCGTCTTAATAGAGAGAATCTCGCCGGCGTCGGCTAAGAGATTGAGGTTGCGGTAGACTGTGCCGCGGCTGATCTTGTCATCCTGTTCGCGTACGACATTGTAGATTTCGTCGGCGGTGGGATGGTTATAGCTTTGGCGCACGGCGTCAAGAACCAGCTTTCGCTGCCTGGTATTCCTTCTTTGCACCGCCATGCGCCTCGCCTCTTTTCTATTAACGGTCGTAGGTAAATGATACCGTATTTAGCACACAATACTAATAATGAGGAGTGAAACCGTCTTCATTGGCAAGTGGGGCTCGGACCTGAGCGTCTATGAGGCGAAAACGCGTCCCCATGCGCTCATAGGAGGCATGAAGCGCCTCGAGATGAGATAGGATGTTTGCCGGAGCTCCCTGTATCTCCATCTCGACTGACCCGTCTTCCTTGTTACTCACCCAGCCGGTGAGTGCGCGTGCCTGTGCGAGGTTGGTGTTGGTGAAGCGAAAACCAACGCCTTGGACTTGCCCCTCCCAGCGCAGGAAATAACGCAGGGGAGTGTCTTGAGTGGCCTCGTCGCTTGCGAGCACAGCAAGCCTGCGGCGCAGCTCGAGCTCGACGTTTGATGGTTTTTGAGGCTCTCGACTGCCGCCGGTGACGCTGGAGAAGAACGTATCGAAGAGGCCCATCGCTATGCCTGCTTGCCTGCGTCGGCCGGGAAGGTAATGCCGGCCTGCTGGCGCACGGCATCCATGATGCGCAGTGAGACGAGCGTGACATCGCGGTAGTGGCCGAGCTCGTGGCGTCCCGCCGGGGTCTCCCAAATCTCTTCCTTAACGTTATCGATGCCGCCGATGGCGGTGATAAAGTCTGCGAGTTCGTATTCCATGGTGTTGCTCGATTTGGGCAGGTCGAGCACGCGGCCGTTGTCGCCCTGTTCGCGCGGTGCCTCGGTCGCCGAGCCGCGTACGACGTCGCCGCGATAGTCGATGCGGACGTTGCGGGGCGTGGACAGATGGTCGATCTGGATAGTGCCGTGCTCGCCTTCGATCTGCGAGGGCAGCAGGTCATTCGTAATTTTGGAGTGCGCGAGCTCGACGGAGATACGGCCACCGCCGTAGCTGGCGAGGATGGAACCGCAGCCATCGATGGGGCCGTGCGTGAGCTGTCGCGTGGCGGGGTCGAGCAGAGTAGCCATGCTCGTAAGGCCGGAGGGCATGCCGAAAATCTCGACCATGGGCTCGACGGTGTAGACGCCAATATCCATGAGGGAACCCGATGCCATATTGCAGTCGAAGATATTGGTGGCGCGTCCCGCGAGAATCTCGTTGTAGCGCGAGGAATACTTGCCAAAGCGCAATGAGGCGCGGCGGATGGGGGCGATCTCGCCCAGGGCGTCCTCGATGGCGTGGAAGGCGGGATCGTGGAGGGGGCGCATGGCCTCGAGGGCCACGACACCTGCTGCCTCGGCAGCGCGGAAGACTTCCAGCGCCTGCGCTTCGGTGGCGCAGAAGGGTTTCTCGACGATGACGTGCTTGCCACCGGCGATGCAGGCAAGGGCCTGCTCGTAGTGAAGTGCGTTAGGGCTGCCGATATAGACGGCGTCGACGTCGGCGGCTACCGCAAGCTCATCGAGTGACGTAAAGTTTCGCTCACCACCGCGCTCGGCGGTAAAGGCAGTACCGCGATTGGCGTCGCGTGAAAGCGTGCCCACAAACGCGGCTTGGTCGTTGGCGTTGACGACCTGGATAAAGTCGTCGGTAATCATGGATGTGCCGATGGTTGCGATACGCAACATGTGTCCCCCTTGCGTTGTTTGGCTTACAGGACGAGTGTAGCGCGGGAGGACACAAAAGCGTGCGAAAACGCCGTTACAGGTCGCTCTCGTTAAAGCCGGCGTCGATATCGAGGTTGCTGCCGTCGGCCGCCGTGGTGGCAAGCTCGTCGCAGCGCTCATTGAGCTCGTGGCCGGCATGCCCCTTAACCCAGATGAACTCCACTTTGTGTTTGCTCTTTGCGGTGAGCAGGCGCTCCCACAGATCGCGGTTCTTGACAGGCTGCTTGTTGGCGGTCCTCCAGCCTCGTTTTTTCCAGCCGTCAATCCAGTGTTTGTTGAAGGCGTTAACGACGTACTGCGAATCGGAATGGACCTCGACCTCGCAGGGGCGGTTAAGTGCCTCGAGCGCCACGATGACCGCCATGAGCTCCATGCGGTTGTTGGTGGTCTTGGCGTAACCGCGCGAAAGCTCGGAGGTGAAGGTCTTGCCGGCGGGGTTGGTGTATTTGAGCACGGCGCCGTAGCCGCCGCGTCCCGGATTTGATCGGGCCGAGCCGTCGGTATAGATGATGACCTTCACGGGCTTCCTTTCGTTGGGTACGTTTCGTGTGAGTGACCATTGTAGCGCCATGCCCGCCGGGGGCTAGCAATCTACGATTTCTATCCCGTCTTCCGACAGTTAGTTGGCATGGATGATGCGGTTGAGCTCGTCGAGGTATTGCTGCAAGAGGGGAGAGGGCTTGCGCTCGTCGTGCATGATATAGCCTACGTGCATCGTTGGGGCGTCTGCTAACGGGATCGATGCCATACCCCATTGCATTTCATTGGAGAGGACACCGGTCGACAGGGTGTAACCGTTCGACGTGATAAGTAAGTTAGTAAGTGTTCCGCGGTCCGAGATTCGTATGTTGCGGTCGCAAGGGATATAGCTAAAAGGTTCCTCGGCGTAATAGAAGGAGTTTGAGGTTCCCTGTTCAAAGCTGTAGCGCGTATAGGGTGTGAGGTCGGCAAGGGACAGCTGCGGGCGGCGGGCAAGCGGGTGGCGCTCGCTAACGAAGACGTGGACCGTCGCGTCGAATAGGGGATGGAAGCTCGCGCGCGCATCGGCAAAAGCCTTCTGCAGAACACGGGCGTTAAAGTCATCCAGATACAGAATGCCGATATCGCTGCGAAACGCGCGGACGTCATCGATGATCTGCGATGTGGTAGTCTCGCGCATGATGAACTCGAACTTGCTGTCGCGGCAGCGCTCGACCACGTTGACAAAGGCCTCGACCGAAAAGGCGTAGTGCTGGGCGGAAATGGCGAGGCGGGCTTGCGGGGTGCCGCCGTCCTCGTAGCGCGCCTCGAGCATATCGGCCTGCTCTACGACCTGGCGCGCATAGCCCAAAAGCTCGGTGCCGTCGTTGGTGAGCGTGACGCCGCGGCTGGAGCGCGTAAAGATCTCCAGGTGGAGCTCCTGTTCCAGGCTTTTGACGGCGTTTGAGATGTTGGACTGAGCGGTATAGAGGCGCTGAGCTGCGGCATTGATTGAGCCGGACTCTGCTACGGCGATCAGGAAACGAAGCTGCTGGAGGGTCATCGGCGCCATCCTTTCGAGTGTTATCTATATAACCGATAACAGGTTAGCGCTTTTAAGTGATTGACCGAGGGAAACAATGCTCGTACTATTCAAAACACACAAAGGCGGTAGGTAATTAAACCGACCACGGAACCGGGATGCGAAAGGAGGCCCGCATATGAATTGCTTACCAAGACGAATGCCGGGCTCCTGTTTGCGCCCGTCGGCGTGATCAGGAGACAGCGACTTACTTCTCTCTAATTTATTAACTTTTGTTCGATCAAGGAGATCATCATGAGCCAGTTCATCAACAACCCCGAGCACACCTTTGGTTTCGATACCCTGCAGCTTCACGTTGGCCAGGAGAGCGCCGATCCCGCATCCGACTCCCGCGCCGTGCCTATCTACCAGACCACGAGCTATGTGTTCCGCAACTCCCAGCACGCCGCCGATCGCTTTGGTCTTGCCGACGCCGGTAACATCTACGGCCGTCTGACCAACTCCACCCAGGGCGTCTTCGAGGACCGTATCGCCGCACTCGAGGGTGGTGTGGCAGGTCTTGCCGTCGCCTCCGGTGCTGCTGCCATCACCTATACCCTGCAGGCTCTTGCCCAGGCCGGTGACCACGTGGTGGCTCAGAAGACCATCTACGGTGGCTCCTACAACCTGCTGGAGCATACGCTCTCCCAGTTTGGCGTCGAGACCACCTTCGTCGATGCCCACAACCTGGACGAGGTCGAGGGCGCCATCAAGGACAACACCACGGTCATCTACCTCGAGACGCTCGGCAACCCCAACTCCGACATCCCCAACATCGACGCCATCTCCGAGATCGCCAAGAAGCACGGTTTACCGGTTGTCGTCGACAACACCTTCGGCACCCCGTATCTGTTCCGTCCGCTGGAGCATGGTGCCAACATCGTCGTCCACTCCGCAACCAAGTTTATCGGCGGCCACGGCACCTCGCTGGGCGGTGTGATCGTCGACGGCGGTAACTTCGATTGGAAGGCGAGCGGCAAGTATGAGCAGATTGCCGAGCCCAACCCCTCCTACCATGGCGTCTCGTTTGCCGAGGCTGCCGGTCCCGCCGCCTTCGCAACCTATGTCCGCGCCATCCTGCTGCGTGACGAGGGCGCCTGCATCAGCCCGTTCAACGCTTGGATCCTGCTCCAGGGCACCGAGACTCTGTCGCTGCGCGTTGACCGTCATGTCGAGAACACCAAGAAGGTCGTTGAGTTCCTGGCTGGTGATAGCCATGTCGCCAAGGTGAACCACCCGAGCCTGTCTGAGCACCCCGATCACGAGCTCTATCAGAAGTACTTCCCCAACGGCGGTGCCTCGATCTTTACCTTTGAGATTAAGGGTGGCCAGGAGGCAGCTTGGAAGTTCATCGATCATCTGCAGGTCTTCTCGCTGCTCGCCAACGTGGCCGACGTCAAGTCGCTCGTCGTGCACCCGGCTACCACCACGCACTCCCAGCTCTCTGCCGAGGAGCTCGCCGAGCAGAACATCACGCCCTCCACGATCCGTCTTTCCATCGGTACCGAGAACGCCGAGGATATCATTTGGGATCTGAAGCAGGCCTTCGCCGCGCTGGACGAGTAAGGCGACTTGTGCAAGGACCCCTTGCGACTCGATAGGTATAACTGCATAAAATGCCTGCTCAAGGCGCCTGTGCGAACAATGGTTGCACAGGCGCCTTTTTTGCATAGAGCGGGTGCAAAAACAGGGTTTTTGGCATGCTTTATGCAATCGAGATGTGGAAAACTCCTGTTAAGAGGATGTGAGTTTTACGCAATTGACGTGCGCCTTTTGAGTAAAAACGCAGGTCGCGATTTGCTCGGGGTACTATGCAGCGCAATCGAATCACACGCAGCTCAAACGCAGCAAAAACGCACTACGGAGGTTTCCAGCTACATGAGGATCGATTCACGAAAACCGAAAGCCGCCGCCCTTTCCGCCGCTCTGACCGTGGCACTTTTGGCGGGCGCCGGTGCAACTGATGCCCACGCGGCAACACTATCCGATACGGTTGGATCTACGCCGTCCGAGACGACGCTGGTACAGCCCGTTGACTATCGCGGCGATGGTTATGGTTCCATGCAGGAGTGGAACGCCTCGATGGAGGCCAAGCGCGATTCCCTGGAGATGCGCGCTCAGATCATCATGAATATGTATGGCGACTATGCCACCGATGACGAGCGCGCTGTGCTGCAGGGTTGCATCGACGGTGCGGGTAGCCTGTTGACGATGGGGAAGGTCGACGCCAAGTCGACCGAGCTCGATGAGCTGCGCACTGCGCTTGAGGATGCCAAGCGCGAAGCGCTCGAGGCTGCCGCCGAGGCGGAGGCTGCCGAGGTCGCCCAGGCTTCGTACTACAACGCCGGTTACACTCCGTCCTACGCGTCTGCCGCGTCCTACGCGAACGGATCGGGCCTGACGCGCTCTGCGGGTGTCAATAACTACAACGGGCGCCGCGAGACCTATTACAGCAGCAATGTGCTTTATCACTATCGCACGGGCGAATGGACTCAGGATTCTGAGGGCTTTTGGCGCGATTCCGACGGCTATTACGTTGTTGCCGCGGGCGATATGGCCCAGGGCTCGACCTTTACGGGCTCCAAGGGTGATTGCAAGGTCTATGACTCCGGCTGCGCTGCCGGAACCACCGACTACTACACTGGCTGGTAATTTTTCTGCATCACGGATATTTGGCGGACGGGCGTCTTTACCGAGCTTTAGGGCAACGTAAGGACGCCCGTTCTATGTATGCGTTTGAGTTAACAGAGCCCTTACCGTGGCGGTACGCTGGGCGTATGGATGCGGGGCACACTGGTTCTTGAGAAATAAGGTCTTTCTCTTGGAGGAAGTGGTCTTGTGAATGCTCGAGATATTGCCGTTGCCGCCATTGCATTGACGCTTGGTTGCCTTGGTCCTACGGCCGCGCTCGTCGCAGGTGTGCAGGGGTCTTGTGGGGCTGCCTCTATTGTGGTCGGCGCGTTGATCGCGGCCGCGCTGCTGGGAAGTGCGGGTGTAGTCCTTTGTCGCGACGATGAGGGGCAGGCGTCGGAGTCGCAGCTCTAACCGTTGTGAAGCTGATTTTTGGCCAAAGATGAAAAAGGAAGCCGCTGCGAGGGGAGTGCCCCTTGCGGCGGCTTTGCCATTGGATCTGTTGGCTGCAGTATGCCGAGCACTACCAGCTGCTTTCTATTTCGCGAATCCTCTGGTAGAGCCAATCGTTTTGCGGCACTTGGATATCGTGTTTGGCGGCCAGGCGGCAAATGGTGCCCGCGAACTCCTCGACTTCGGTTTTTCGTTGTGCGATGCGGTCCTGCGCCATCGAGGGCATACCGGCGGGGTCGATTCCCTCGATGAGGTGCACCATTTGCGTCAGATCTGCCTCGGTCAGCTCAACGCCCTCGGCGTTGGCGACCGCAAGCGTCTCGCGCATGGCGGAGACAAAACAGCGGCGCTGCTCGGAGCCCGGCTCCGTGGCGCTTCCGTAGGTCCCGCCGTAGGCCATGCAGGTCTGGTTGATGCCGTCGTTGAGCATGAGTTTGGCCCACATGCGGTGCGCAATGTCGCTCTCGACGGTATGGGCGATGCCGCAGCGCGTATAGAGCTCGTCGATAGCGGCGACGGTCGCGGGGTCCGTGCCGGCCGCCGCGCCAAAGCGGATCTCGCCCGCATTGGTAAAGGTGAGCGCGCCGTTGAGGAACACGGCGTCCATGCCCTGGCAGATACCAAGAACGGTATGCTCCCAGCCAAAGCGTTCGGCAATCTTTTGCTCGCTCGTAATGCCGTTGCACAGCGAGGCGATGAGCGTGTTGGGTCCCACGACACGCTCCATAGTCTTGAGTGCTTGGTCGAGACCGGTGGTCTTGACTGTCAGGATGACCAGATCGGCGGGCGTCGCCTCGCTGGCGCGGACGGACGTGAGATCGCAGGGCTTGCCGTTGACAGTGAGCGCATCGCCCGCGTGACGCTCAAAACGGGTGTCATCCATAACGTATTCGACGGCGTCATTGCCGAGGGCCTTGGCAATCATGCTGCCGTAGAGCAGGCCGACGCCGCCCTTGCCGATAAAAGCGACCTTGTTGATCTGCATGTGAATCATCTCCCCATATAAAAGGCGCCCGCGTAAGGGGCGCCTGATGGATTGTATGCTGCTAGGGTGATTGGTGGGTGCGCGGGGCGGCTGTTATAAAAAAGAAACTATTGCGCTGTGCGCTTATGCAGCGGGGCAGACCGCAAAAACGCGTGCGGGATATCCAACACCATCACGGACCTTAGGGAAGGTGCAGAAGATGACGGCGCCTGTGGCAGGAAGCTCGTCCAGATGGTCCATGGCCTCGATCTGATAGCGGTCGACCGAGAGGATGTACTGCTCGCCGGGGTAGGGGTAGGCATCCTCGCGCGTGGTCACGCTCGCCTCCTTTCATCGGGCTTTTTGCTGATGTTAAAGCGGTGCCGTGACGGCTCGATTTCTGCTGCGTTACGATACGTTCTCGATTGCGATTCCACGATGTTTCGGCTGCGTGACCATTGTGTTTCGCCTTGCCGGGGCGCTGATGGCGAAGGGAGGGGCCGTGCAATACCGTGTTGACCCCAAAAGTGGTAACCGAATATCCGCTCTGGGTCTGGGCTGCATGAGGTTTCCCGGTGCGCCGGGACACCCCGATGCGAAGACGGCCGATGCCATCATCTCCCGCGCGGTGGAGCAGGGGATTAACTACCTGGACACGGCCTATCTCTATCCCGGCAACGAGGCGTGCGTGGGTGCGTCGCTTGAGCGCCTGGGCTTGCGCGACCAGGTTTTGCTCGCAACCAAGCTGCCGCATGCTTCGTGCAAATGCGCGGAGGATTTCGACCGGTTCTTCGACGAGCAACTGCGCCGCCTACGGACCGACCATATCGACTATTACCTCATGCATAACATTACCTCGCCCGCCCAGTGGGAACGTGTGGTGGCGTTGGGCATTGAGGACTGGATCGCGTGTCAAAAGGCGGCGGGGCGCATTCGCCAGATTGGTTTTTCGTACCACGGCAGCGCGGTGGATTTCCTGACGATGCTTGACGCATATGACTGGGATTTTTGCCAGATCCAGTACAATTACGCTGGAGAGCGATATCAGGCGGGAACAGCGGGGCTCATGGCCGCCGCCGAGCGAGGCCTCGCGGTGTTTGTGATGGAGCCGCTGCTGGGCGGGCGTTTAGCGGGCAAGCTGCCGCCACGGGCCCGCGCTGTGCTCGATAGTGCCCGTGACCCGCATTTGCTCACTCCTGCCGCCTGGGGTCTTTCGTGGGTGTGGAATCATCCTCAGGTGACGATGCTGCTTTCGGGTATGACCGATACCGCGCAGGTGGATGAGAATTCGTCACTGGCAGACCTCGCGTTGCCGAATTCGATGACTGCCAACCAGCTCGACACGATCGCGCACGTGCTGGATGAGTTTGAAAAATCGAATCGCGTGCCCTGCACGGGATGCGGCTATTGCATGCCGTGCCCTAAAGGCATCAATATCCCTGGATGTTTTGCCGCCTACAACGCAAGCTATGCGCACAGCTGGTTTACGGGGCTGTCTCAATACTTTACGGCGAGCGCGGTGCGCACAAGCGAGCCCAAGTTGGTGAGCAATTGCGTCAAATGCGGCAAATGCGCGCGGCACTGCCCACAGCACATCGATATTCCCGAGTGTCTCGACGATGTGCGCCGACGTTTCCAGCCTGGTCCCGTGACGGCGGTGCTTAAGGCCTTCGGCAAAACACGCTCCTCATGACCCTTTTATATCTTGTGATGGAATAGTTCCTGTTTGCGGCAGAATAAGGCATCAACAGGAACTATTTCACCGCAACTGATGGGAGGCTATCGTGGGTGACCGAGGTTTACGAAATGATTCGCGTGAGGTTCGTTGGGGCATTTTGGGCGCTGGGCACATTTCTCATCGATTTGCATCGTCGCTCAAGAAGGCCGACGGGGCACGGCTGGTGGCTGCGGCCGGCCGCACTCCTGCACATGTCGAGGAATTTTGCCGAGCGTTTTCGATCGATGCTGCGCATGGCCATGCCTCGGTCGACGATAACGGCAATGCGGCTTATGACGCGCTGATTGCCGACCCCGATGTCGACGCAATCTACTTGGCTCTTCCGCATGGCATGCATACGCGTTGGGCCTGTCGCGCGCTGCGCGCCGGAAAGGCCGTGCTGTGCGAAAAGCCGGCCGTTTTGAGTGAGGAAGAGGCTCTCTCGATTGCCTCCACCTCTCGCGAGCGCGGCGTGCTGTTTATGGAGGCGATGAAGAATCGGTTTTGCCCGATGCGCACTCGCGTGAAGGACTTGCTTGCGTCGGGTGAGCTTGGCCGTATTGTCTCGATTGAAAGCGTGCAAAAGCTCGATTACGGCGAGCCTCCTTCGGGCTATCTGCTTGATCCGTTGCAGGGCGGCTGTCTATATGACATGGGCTGCTATGCGGTCGGTTGGTTTGAGGATTTGCTCGCGGGCGCGTGCGAGGTTTCGTCCCGTGAAGTTCGCTGGCGTGACGTGTCAGGCGGCCGCGTCGATTGGGCCGATGAGATCCATATGAGCGTCGGCGGTATACCCATTCATATGGTGTGCGATGGCAAGGCAGCATATGAAAGCCGCTTAACGATTGCCTGTGAGCGGGGCTCGTTGGAAATCGAGCGTCTCCATCGCCCCGAGCTCGCCCATGTGAAGTATTCCGACGGTCGAGTACTCGAAATCGATGCACCATTTGAAGTCGATGATTTTTACGGTGAGGCGTCGCATGCGACGCAGCTCATTCAGGCGGGGAAACTCGAAAGCCCCATCATGTCCCTAGCCGCCACACAGCGCTGTGCGCACATCATCGATGCGATTCGCTTGAAACTTTAGGGCGTGGGGGCATGGCGCCAGCGCTTGGAATGCCTGGAGGCCTTTGCTCCTGATGCCCCTTTTATAACTTGCGGTGGAATACGGTCTGTTTGCGCCAAAATAAGGCACCAATAGACCGTTTTTTTCCGCAACTGATGAGGAGGGAGCTGGAGATGCTGACGATCGGGTGTCATCTTTCGACGACGAAGGGCTATCGGGCAATGGGGGAGACGGCGTTGTCCATTGGCGCCAATACCTTTGCGTTCTTTACGCGCAACCCGCGCGGTGGCAAGGCAAAAGAACTTGACATGGATGACGTGGCGGCTCTGCGCGAGCTTATGTCGCAAAACGACTTTGGACCGCTGGTGGCGCATGCCCCGTATACCTACAACCCCTGTTCTGCCAAAGAGCGGGCGCGCGAGTTCGCCTTGGAGGCTATGGCAGAGGACCTGCGGCGCATGGAGGCGCTGCCCGGCAACTACTACAACTTCCATCCCGGTGCGCATGTGGGGCAGGGCTCCGACGCCGGCATTCAGATGATTGTCGACACCCTGTGCCAGGTGATGTTTGAGGGCCAGCAGACGACAGTGCTGCTCGAGACCATGGCCGGCAAGGGTACCGAGGTGGGCCGCAGCTTTGAGGAACTGGCGCTCATCATTGAGGGTGTTGCCGGCAAACGCCCCGAGCTGTCGTCCAAGCTGGGCGTTTGCCTAGACACTTGTCATGTGAGCGATGCCGGCTACGACATCATCCATGATCTGGACGGCGTACTCGACGAGTTCGACCGCGTGGTGGGTATCGATCGCTTGCATGCCGTACACATCAACGATTCGAAGAACCCTTGTGGCGCCCATAAAGATCGTCACGAGTGCATCGGCAAGGGATACCTTGGCAGCGAGGAATTTGGTGGCGGTATGCAGGTTATGCAGAATATTGTATCGAATGGCCACTTGCGTTCGCTGCCGTTTATTTTGGAGACTCCGAACGAACTTGCAGGTTATGCAACTGAAATTAGACTATTAAGGTCATTGCAGCAGTAATGACTGTCACAAAGTAGAGTATTCCATTCACGTTATGGGTTTGTTTCAATCAGTTTTCTCATTGCAGATTCGTAATTCCGGGTGCATAATAGCCAACAGTTTTTGCAGACCTCTGAATCAAACGAGGTCACCGGAAGGAGACTGATTATGAAGCTGAAGAAGCTTGGCGCATTTGCCGCCACGGGCGCTATGGCGCTCGCCCTCGCTCTGACGGGCTGCGGCTCGTCTAACGCCACCTCTGGTTCTGATGCCGGTTCCAGCAGCTCTGACGACGCTAAGGTCGAGAAGGTCGACGGCTCCAAGGAGTACGCGCTCGTCAAGGACGGTACGCTGACCGTCGGCACCTCTGCCGAGTACGCTCCGTTTGAGTACAAGGATGACAACGGCGATTATCAGGGCTTTGACCTTGAGCTCATCAAGGCTATCGGCGACAAGCTGGGCCTGGATGTCGAGTATGTCAACAATGACTTTGACACGCTGGTTCCGGGTGTCGCTTCGGGCGCCAAGTATGACGTCTCCATCGCGGCTATCACCGACACGCCCGAGCGTGAGAAGGAAGTCACTTTCTCTGATTCCTACTACATGGACGATCAGGCTATCGTGACCAAGGTCGATAACACCGACATCACGGCCGACAACTACAGCGAGAAGCTCAACAACGCCGACGCTACCATCATCGTCCAGTCTGGCTCGACCGCCGAGTCCTTTGCCCAGGAGAACTTCCCCAAGGCCAAGATCGTCCCCTACAAGGACGCCACCGAGTGCTTCAGCGCCCTGCAGTCCGATAAGGGCGACGCCGTAGTCACCAACCGCTCCGTTGCCAGCCAGCTGACCGCCGAGCAGTTCAGCACCTGCCAGACCATTAAGCAGATCAGCACCGGCGAGGAGTACGCCATCGCCATCAACCAGGGCAACACCAAGCTCAAGGACGACATCAACCAGGCCATCAAGGACCTGACCGACGACGGTACCGTTGACGCCCTCATGGCTAAGTACAACATCAAGTAAAATAACTACTTGATTGCGCGCGGGCCCTTTCCGTTTTGGCGGAGAGGGCCTTTGCGCTTCTCTTGACGGAGAGCATTTCCGTCTCGTTTTGCCGGCAACTTCTACGATAGGAGCCACCTTGTCTCGATTGAACGAAGGGGCCATGGGTCGGCGCTTCCCGCTGCCCTCGATGCTCCAAAAACTAGCCTGCGCCCTGACTGTGGCGCTCGCTTTGCTGTGCGCGGGGACAGCCGCGCCTTCGACCGCTCAGGCGCTCGAGACCGCAAAGATCACCGCGCGTCCCAATACCGGTTCGGGCAGCGACGTGGTCGGTGGCACCGAGACGCGCATTACCTGGGAGGTCCAGGCCGATGCCGATGAGGAGCTGAGCGGTCTTTCGCTGACGTTTGTCGACGGCACGACGTTTGGTACCGATGACACGCGATTGACGATGCTCTCGGGCGAGGACCTCATGGATCGTACGCCCATGAAGCCCACGTGCAAGGCTGACGGCCAGACGCTCAAGATTGACTTTGGCGAGACGGCGCCTGCCGGCGGCTTTTTCCGTGTCGAGGTTTACGGCGTGACGTTTCCCGTCGAGGGCGGCGAAGAGGCCTTTAGCGGCACCTATACGCTCGCCGACGGTTCGACCAAGAAGATTTCCAAGATTCCGTCGGTGGAGATCAAGGGCGTGACGGCATTCGATAACTTCCTGGCCGATCTTAAGGAGCAGCCGTGGGTCGAGGCCTGGAACTCCAATATGTTCCTGCGCCTGTTCTTAAACCCAGTCATTTTGGTCCAAAGCCTGCCGATCGTCTTTAAGGGCTTCCTTATGTCGCTCTCGATCGTGCTTGTGGCGTTTCCGCTGGCAATTCCCTTTGGCTTTGCCTTGTCGCTCATGCGCATCTCCAAGTCGCGCATCCTGCGCTGCCTCGCCGGCATCTATGTGAATATCATCCGCGGTACGCCGGCGTTCCTGCAGATCTATATCGCGTTCTTCGGTCTGCCGTTGGCCGGCGTCAAGGTTGATGACTACGTGCTTGGCGTTATCGTCATGGCCATGAACTCGTCTGCGTACCTATGCGAGATCTTCCGTGCCGGTATTCAATCGATCCCCAAGGGCCAAAACGAGGCTGCGCGTTCGCTGGGCATGAACGCGTTCCAGACGCTGCTCTATGTCATGATTCCGCAGACGTTCCGTAATGTTTTGCCTACGCTGACCAGCGAGTTTATCTTGCTTTACAAGGATACGTCGCTGCTTGCCGCCGTGGGTGTGGTCGAGATCGTCATGAACGCCCGTACCATCGTGGCCACGACGGGCTCCATTACACCGTACGTGGTTGCCGCCCTGTTCTATCTGGTCATCACCCTGCCGCTCGCTCGCTTGGTGAGCGGTCTTGAGGCGAGGCTTTTGGGCACGGCCGAGACCAAGAAGAAGCGTCCCGCCAAGAGCGCCGGACAGGTTGTCGCGACGCCCGCCGATCACATCGCCGGTCTGTAAGGAGGTCCTATCATGAGCGAAACCAATAACTCGAACGAGGTCGTCGTCAGCATCAAGAACCTCCAGAAGGCCTTTGGGGACAACGTGGTCCTGCGCGATATCGATCTGGATGTGCACAAGGGTGAGGTCGTTGTGGTCTTGGGCCCCTCAGGCTCGGGCAAGTCGACGATGCTTCGCTGCATCAATCGCCTGGAGCATCCCACGAGCGGCTCGATTGTCGTCGAGGGCGTGGATGTGTGTGCCAAGGGCGTCGACCTCAACAAAGTGCGCACGCACCTGGGCATGGTGTTTCAGCAGTTCAACCTGTTCCCGCACCTGTCGGTCAAAAAGAACGTCATGCTTGCGCAGCAAAAGGTGCTCAAGCGCAGCAAGGAAGAGGCCGAGAAGATCGCCGTCGAGGAGCTGACCAAGGTCGGCCTGGCCGGGCGCATCGACTTTATGCCGAGCCAGCTCTCGGGCGGCCAGCAGCAGCGCGTGGCCATCGCCCGCGCCCTGTCGATGAACCCGCACGTGATGCTCTTTGACGAGGCCACGTCGGCGCTCGACCCTGAGCTCGTGCGCGACGTTCTGGGCGTCATGCGCGACCTGGCGCACGACGGTATGACCATGATCGTCGTGACGCACGAGATGGGCTTTGCCCGCGATGTCGCCGACCGCGTCGTCTTTATGGACGGCGGCGTCATTGTGGAAGAGGGTACGCCGAGCGAGGTCTTCGACCACCCCAAGAGCGAGCGCACCAAGGCGTTCTTGGGCAATATCTCGTAGCCGCTTTATATGACTGACATAGCAGAAAACGGGAGCCGGATGTGATCCGGCTCCCGTTTTTGTTGGGACGCGAATGTGTTTTGTTGCAATGCGCGTTGCGGGCGGAGCTCATTGCCGCTAGGCGAGCTCGGCTCCAAGGGCGCGGCAGGCCGCTTCGCTCTCATCATCGGGGGCGTCGTAGCAGATGACGGAATCGACGACGTTGACGCCCTCCTCGTCGGCGTCCGCCTTCCAGTTGTCCATCCATTCGCCCTCGGCCCACGAATAAGAGCCAAAGAGGACGACCTTCTTGTCGCCGAGGGTCTCCTTGACCTCATCCCACATGGGCTGGAACTCATCATATTCAAGCTCCTCGGAACCCATGGCGGGGCAGCCGAAGGCGATAGCGTCATAGCCAGCGGCCTTGTCTGCGGAGAAGTCGGCGCAGGAGATGACCTCTGCCTCGGCGCCGGCATCGGTTGCACCTTCGGCAACGAGGTTTGCCATGGCCTCGGTGTTGCCCGTGCCGCTCCAGTAGACGACGGCGATCTTGCTCATGTTGAGTCCTTTCAGTTGTGCGGCAGGTTGCCACGGCTTCTATGTTCTATCGGGTTGCCTGGGCAAGTTGCGCCAAGCTGTAGCCCTGCTGATAGACAAAGGTGAAGTATTGGGTGCAGGCGCGGTAGGCATCAAACGTCGCAAGTGCCTGCTCGACATTTGCGTAGACCTTCCAGGCCCCAAAGACCTTATAGTTCTCGCCGCGCTGGACGATAAACTCGTGCACGTCGTCGTAGGGATATCCTAGGAAGTAGCCTATTTCGTGCGGAAACTCGCAGGTGCAGTCGTTGCTGCAGCTAGCTTGCTGGGGTAGTGCGCATCGAGTCTGGCTACAGGCGCATTCCGCGACGTTATTACTCGCGAGCGTGATGCGTGATGCCAAATGCACAAGGCATGTCGAAAGGTCTCTCGTGTCGTAGCCTTCCGAGGCGAGCGCCGTTTTGGCGCGAGGGTCCGCGAAATAGGTGGTGAGGCTTTTGGCTCGGTACACGTACACGAGCGCTCCGCAGGGCCGCCAGACCAAAACACTCAGGTGGATGCCAAGCGGGTCAAGCTCGCGGTTGCACTGGGCGATAACGTTGAGCAGGCGTGCTCGGCGTTCTGCGATGGTTTCTGTTGCGGTCGAGCCGTCCCCGTGGGCGTAGGTGCCTGGATAGGTAAAGAGCGATGCCGGCTTGATGCCCGCGAGCGTGGGGGAGCAGTTGCGCACGACTGCTGCCTGAAACGTTGGGATGTCTATGGTTCGAGTCACGTCGCTCCTTACGGATCTAAACTGTTAGCCTAGGAAAACTTATACACGAAAGTAAGCCATGGTCAACAAAAAAGTTTGAAGAGGAAAACTAATTGACCGAACGGACATGATTTTGGGTTAAGATGGGGACACCCCATGGGGGTATCTAGATAGTGCTACTGAAAGGGGAACGCATGAGTGACTTGCTCAACCCTGCGAATCTCATCGTGCTGACCGTCATTGCCGTCGGCATGTTTTTTGGACTGCGTCGCATTGCCGCTTCGACACACGGGAAGAGTTGCTGCAGCGATGGTGCGAGCGGCAAGAAGGCCAAAAAGGTTGTGGTGGCAGACACCGACGAGTCCCACTACCCCTATCGTGAGGAACTCCTTATCGGCGGCATGAGTTGCGACGGCTGCGCCCGGAATGTGACGAATGCCCTCAATGCGCTTGATGGCGTGTGGGCTACGGTAACGTACGCGGACCACACGGCACGCGTGCGCTCGAAGCGCCCGGTTGATCGCGACACACTCGAGACGGCAGTGAGGGGTGCGGGCTATTACGTTATGAAAATGTAGGCGTTGCCCTCTCCGGTGGGTACCAGCCTCCTGCCCATTGTGACTATCGGCATCCAAAAATTTGCGCAAAAATAACCTTTAGATGCGGCAAAAGTGGAGTTTGGTGACGGTTTGCGCGGAATTCGCTACCAATCGAGCATCTATGAACCCGTCCAAAAAATTACAGGTGTATATTTATACACTGATTATTGCTGTGCTCAGATTGCAATTAACCGTGGACAGAAATGAAGAATGCTAAAACTGGGCTTTAGGACAGGGGAGGCTATAACCTTATGAGACGAGTGGGAACACTTGGCTTGGTGGCAGCGCTTGCCGCTATCTTGGTATCGCCGCTGCCGGCGCACGCCGAAGACGCATCGGGTGCCGTTACCTACAATGCGGGAAATGGGTATTCCTTTGAGAAGCTCTCGCATCCTACGGTAGGAACGTCGCAGCCGGATGGCATCGTCGACTACCAGGGTAACGGTGCCGTTGCCGTTCCGGGCGCCGATGGTAATACGGCCAACAACGAAGGCGATCGCGGCCAGAGCTACACTTGGGCGGCTGCGAGCTATGGTGACTGGCTTTATGTGGGCACCTGCTATGCGGCGATGGGCAACACGCTGACGCTCATGAACAGCACGCTGGGCGATTCCTTTGATGTCGAAACCATGCGCCTGACGCTGGAGGCCATGTTTAACGGTACCTTCTTCTATGGACAGCAGAAGGAGGACGGCACGGCCGACAAGGACAGCGGCGGCATCTTGGTCAAGATCAATACCAAGACCGGTGAGACCAAGCTGCTACTCTCTGAATCGCTCAACGGCGTCGCTCCTTTGTTCCGCAATGCCGTGAGCTATAAGGGTAAGCTCTATTTCTGCGGCAGCGTCAGGACCAATGACGGCAAAGGCGGCCTGCCTGCTGTATACGAGATCGATCCTAAGACGGATGAGTACAAAGTTGTCTATCAGGGCCTTTCGAGCATGCAGGATTACGGTGCTGCCTACAAGCAGGGCATTTCTACCGGTATCCGCGGCATGTGCGTCCATGATGGCCAGCTCGTCATCAGTAATGTGGGTAAAGACGCGAACGGTAATTTTGTGTCGACAATCCTGACGTCGTCTGACCCCTCGAAGGGCCAGGACAGCTTCACCGAGATTGCCAACTCGGAGACGCTGTTTGGCTATCCGGCGATTCGCTATCAGGACAGCATCTACGGCGGCGCCATTTGGGATATGGTCTCGTACAATGGCCATCTCTATGCGACCATCTGCACCGGTACGCCCGAGAACGCTCCCGATGATAATTCCATGCAGTCGTTTGCCATGGTCCGTGGCGACAAGAATGCCGACGGCAGCTATTCGTGGACTCCCATTGTCGGCGATCAGAAGACGGACGGTGCAAAGTACTGCTTTGGCATCGATCCTGCCCGTACCCGTTCTGGCGCTGCCAACCTCATCGTCTACAACGACTACCTCTATATCGGTGAATACAACGACGAGGAGATTGCCCTCGAGCGCATCCTGTTCAACAAATCCAACACCGAAGAGGGCGGCAAGAGCAGCATGGGTGGCGTTGACTGCTCGTTTGTGAATGCCAATCTTGAGCAGTCGGTTAACATCTATCGCATGGACAAGGACGAGAACATGGAGCTCGTCGTTGGCGATCGCACCGACATGTTCCCCGAGGGCGGTATTTCCGGCCTGACTTCGGGCTTTGGCCGAAACGAGAACCAGTACATTTGGCGCATGCAGAAGTTCGACGGCAAGCTGTATATCGGTACCTTTGATACCGCGAGCCTGCTTGAGCCGATCGGCCAGTTCTCCAATGGCGACATTATCGATATGACGCCCGAGGAGTGGGACTCTCAGGTTCAGCGCCTTAGGGACCTGCTCGATCACCTGCTCGACAAGAAATCGCCTGACGACCCCATCGTTCCCGTGAACACGCTTGCGGACGATGATTCAAACGAGGCCGTCGAGGTCGATGATTCGAACGAAGCTGCTGAGGTTGATGATTCAAACAAGGCCGTCGATGTCGATGACGAGAAGACCGAGGTTGCTAAGGGCTTTGGCGATCTGAGCGATGCGCTGGAGGATGCCGCGGGCGGTCTTTGCGATCAGGCCGCGACGATGTCCCAGGACTTTGAGGACGACGCCGCTTATGTCCAGAAGATCGATGGCGAGATCGCGTACTTCAAGTCCTTTGCCGACCAGTATCAGGACATGCTCGATAGCTATGAGAGCCTTAAGCAGCAGTACGAGGATGCCTATGGCACCGAGCTGCCGAGCGATATTCAGGATGCGCTCGATAAGCTGCTGAGCGAGGAGAACCTCAAGAAGTTGCAGAGTGTCCTTACGTGCATGTGTTACCTGCGCGATGCCGAGCGCGGCTTTGATATGTATGTGACCGAGGACGGCGTGAACTTTACGACGCTGACGACCAATGGCTTTAACGATCCGTATAACCATGGTCTGCGCACCTTTGCGGTGACCAACCAGGGTCTGTGCCTTGGTACCGCCAACCCGTTCTATGGTTGCCAGGTCTGGATCCAGCGCAAGGAGAATTCGGAGAATCCGGTTGATCCCGGTACTCCGGATCCGACGGAACCCACCGATCCTTCGCAGCCGGGTGGCGGCGATCAGCCTGGCGGCAGCCAGACGGGTGGCAACGACCAGTCGAGCAGCACCACGACCACCGTCACGACGACCGCTAAGAAGACTCCGAAGGACGGCTCGCTGCCTCGCGCTGGCGACTCGACCCTCACGCTGGTCTTGGGATTGCTGGTTGCAGCTGCCGCAGTGCTTGGCATTGCTCTCGTCTTGCGCAAGCGTTCTCGTCGCTAGGCTCGTCCGCGTAGCTCAATGTCCTGGATATCGTCGAAGTTGATGGCGATATCCCTGAGTTTGAGCAGCTTGAATGCGGGTAACGCTTCGTCGAGAATGCCCGTGCGGCTACGATAGCCGTACGTATCGTAATAGGTGACGCGCACCAAGTCGCCGCGTTTGAGGCCCTCGAGCTTTTGCGAAAGCTCGAGGGCTTTTTCTTCCGTGAGCTCACGTTTTTGCTCGACGGTGATTTCCTGCTTGCGCACGAGTTCGTAGTATCCCGTGAGGGCGGCAAAGGGCATAAACTGTGCGGCGCGGTTGGCGCGCACGGCACCGTTGGCAGTGAGGTTGGGGTCGGCTGCGCGGCGTCTGCCCTCGGGGTCCGCCAGGCGCTCGAAGGCGGTCGGCGGGCGCATGGGCTGTTGTTTGGGTTTAGGCACGGTGTCCTCCAACTTGATCGTTGCGCTCGCGCGCGGTGGCGCCGGCGGTAAAGCTTAATCCCTTGACGAGCGCGTTCTTGCCGTACTTGCCTTTCACGGCCAGGACGGCGCGCGCCAGGTCGCGCTCGCGCTCATCGGCCTCGACGTCGCTGAATAGATCGATGGTGGCAAATTCCTCGGGCATGAGGTTGCCAAATCCCAGATTGATACGCTTGACCGGTCGTTTGGGATCGACAGTCTGCGCCCAGAGCTCATCGAAATAGCCCATGATCTTCTTAAACGAATTGGTGCGCTCGGGCAGCTTGCGCGAGGCATTGGAGTGCGCAAAGAGCGCGGCATAGCCACCACGCGGCTTGCCGCCGTGTTCGCCCACAAAGATGCCGTCAATCGCCTGTGCCTCTCGCACCAAACGTCGGCGTTCGTCATCGCGCTGGACGGGCTTGGGCGCACGGGGTGCGAGCTCGGGGCCGGCGGTTGCGGTGGGTTCGATGCTCGACGTGCTCGAGCGCAGGTGTCCGCATCCGTCTATATACTGCGCCGTACCGCTGGCGTCGAGACGGCGTATGTCGGCGCGCTCGCTTGCGTAGCCCACAAAGAGCGAGATGCTGTCACACACCACGTGCTTATCGACTAAGTCCAGCACGGCACTGTCGACCATCTCGCGCAAGACGGTGTAGGCCTGCTCGTAGGCATAGCTCTTCGAGAGCACCTGTCCTGTGGTGGTTGAGGTTGCCTGCGGGCGATAGGCTTGGATATCGGCGATGGTTGTCGGCTCGCGTCCGAAGGCGTGGTCGATGAGATACTCGGCATTGACGCCGAGCTCGTCGTAAAGCAGGTTTTCGTCGAGCGCCGCGACGCCCATCAGATCGTAGGCGCCGTATTTTTCGAGTCGTGCTGCCACGCCGGGTCCGATGCCCCAGATGTCGGTGATGGGACGATGGGGCCAGATCTCCTTGCGAAAGGTCTCGTCGTCGAGTATGCCGATGCGGCTGGGTACGTGCTTGGCAGTGATGTCGAGCGCTACCTTGGCCTGGAATAGGTTGGGGCCGATGCCGACCGTCGCCGTGATGCCGGTGCGCGCGAGGACCTCATCGCGCAACATGCAGGCGAAGCCTTTGGCATTGGTATGGTAGAGGTCTAGATAGGGCGTCACGTCGATAAAGCATTCGTCGATGGAGTAGACGTGCACGTCTTGCGGACTCACGTATTCCAGATAGATACCGTAGATTTGAGCCGACACCTCCATGTAGTGCTGCATGCGCGGTACGGCCTTGATGTAGTCGATGCCGTTGGGAATTTCGAACAGACGGCAGCGGTTGTGTATCCCGAGGTCCTTCATGGCCTGCGTGATGGCGAGGCAGATGGTCGTGCGCCCGCGCGATTCGTCGGCAACGACCAGGTTGGTGGTAAGCGGATCGAGCCCACGATCGACGCACTCAACGCTGGCATAAAACGTCTTGAGGTCGATGCAGATGTAGGTGTGCTGCTCGTGCGCCACACGTCCTCCCATCAAACACATGTTCTTATCGAATACCTGTTCGATAATACCCGCTTGCACGGACATCGTCAAAACCTGTCAAAAAGGGACTGGTTTGTTTTGGTAGGTATGGTCGTGCGGTTGGATTGGGTTTTAACGCAGCTCTAAAGAGCGCGAAACAGCTCGGAAAAGCTCGCCTCGTAGCATGAGCCTAACGATTGATACCGCCTATGCGCACGGAAGGGTTGTGGGAAAGATGGTCAACTATGGGTTTGGTATGCCGACGCGCCTTGTTGCGGATGGAGACGTGGCTCGCTGGTGTGGACGATTGGTCGCTCACTACGGCGGCACCAAGGCGCTGGTCGTGCTGGGCGGTGACAGGCATACGCGCGATGAGCTTGTTTCGGCGGCACTTGGCTCGCTTGATCGAGCCCTACTCGAGCGTGTGCTTTTCCGCTGCGGCTCGTTTGAGGGCGACGGGGGAGACGAACTGGTCGACGAAGCCGTGGCCCTGGCGACCGACGAAGGCGTGGACTTTGTCCTGGCGATTGGCGATGCCGATACTGCTGGCTTTGCGCGCGAGCTCGCGCGTCGCATGGCGGCGCTCGATGCCGGCGAAGACGGTTTTGTCCCTTATGGATGCATTCTCTCGGAGGGCAAGGCGCCTGCTGTCGTGGGCACCGGTGAGGTTCCCGTTTTTGCCATTATCGCGCCCGAACTGCTGGAGGGCATCGGGTCTCCTCTGCGTGAGTTGCTCGGTAGCATCTGCGCCGCGGCCTAATATTTGCCATAAAAGGACGGGTTATTTTTGGTTGGTAAAGCGTTTGACCTGCCAAAATAAGCCTGTCCCTTTTTAATCGGTTGCCGTTTGGGGGCCGATTGGCAACGCTCGCTGATTGTAGTCTTGACCTGCGCTAGAATAGTGGCATCTGAATGTCCGGGCGCATGGAGGCGTGCGCCCGTATGCTGAGGAGGACTCTATGGCAACTGTTGCCGCACCTATCGATGCTACGTCGACTGCCGCTTGGAAGGCGCTCGAGGCTCATCAGGAGAAGCTCGAGGCCGAAGGTATCGACCTCAAGGCCTGGTTCGCTGCTGACGCCGACCGCGTGAACAAGCTGAGCTTTGACGCCGGTGACCTGCACTTCGATCTGTCGAAGAACCTGGTGACCGATGAGACCGTCAAGCTGCTGTGCGATCTTGCCCGCGAGGTGAAGCTCGAGGAGCGCCGCGACGCCATGTTCTCTGGCGAGCACATCAACACTACCGAGGACCGCGCTGTCCTGCACACCGCGCTGCGCCGCCCGGCAAGCGAGAAGGGCCAGCTCATCGTCGACGGCCAGGACGTCGTCGCCGACGTGCACGAGGTCCTCGACCGCATGTATGCCTTCGCCGAGCGCGTGCGCTCCGGTGAGTGGAAGGGCGTTACCGGCAAGAAGATCGAGCATCTGGTGTCCATCGGCATCGGCGGCTCCGACCTGGGCCCGGTCATGGCCTACGAGGCTCTGCGTCCCTATGCCGACGCCGGTATCGACTGCCGCTACATCTCCAACATCGACCCCAACGACCAGGCCGAGAAGCTCAAGGGCCTGGATCCCGAGACCACGCTCGTAATCATCGTCTCCAAGACCTTCACCACGCTCGAGACCCTCACCAACGCCCGCGAGGTCAAGACCTGGATGCTCGAGCAGCTCAAGGCTCAGGGCGCCATCGACGGCTCCGATGAGCAGAACGCCGAGGCCGTGGCAAAGCACTTCGTCGCCGTTTCCACCGCACTCGAGAAGGTCGAGGCCTTCGGTATCGACCCCGCCAACGCCTTCGGTTTCTGGAACTGGGTCGGTGGCCGCTATTCCGTTGACTCCGCCGTGGGCCTGTCGCTGATCGTCGTGCTCGGCCCCGAGCGCTTCCAGCAGTTCCTCGAGGGCTTCCACGCCATCGACGAGTACTTCTGCAACACCCCGCTCGAGAACAACGCCGTCGCGCTGATGGGCCTGTTCAATGTCTGGTACGTCAACTTCTTCGGTTCCAAGAGCCACGCCGTGCTGCCGTACTGCCAGTACCTGCACCGCTTCCCGGCCTACCTGCAGCAGCTCACCATGGAGTCCAACGGCAAGCATGTCCGCTGGGACGGCAGCGCCGTGACCTCCGACACCGGTGAGATCTTCTGGGGCGAGCCCGGCACCAACGGCCAGCATGCCTTCTATCAGCTGCTGCACCAGGGCACTGTGGTGGTTCCGGCCGACTTCATCGCCTTCGCCAATACCGCCAACCCTGCGACCGACGGCGGCCAGGATGTCCACGAGCTGTTCCTGGGCAACTTCCTGGCCCAGACCAAGGCGCTCGCCTTTGGTAAGACGGCCGATGAGGTTCGTGCCGAGGGCACGCCCGAGCAGATCGTCCCGGCCCGCTGCTTTGAGGGCAACCGCCCGACGACCTCGATCTTTGGCGACACGCTGACCCCGTTCGCACTCGGTGAGCTCATCGCCCTGTACGAGCACATCACGTTTGTCGAGGGCACGGTCTGGGGCATCGACTCCTACGACCAGTGGGGCGTTGAGCTGGGCAAGCAGCTTGCCAAGCAGATCACCCCGGCCTTCCACGACGACGCCGCCAAGGCCGAGCAGGACGCTTCGACCCAGGCGCTCATCGAGTTCTATCGCGCGCATCGCAAGTAGTCGCTGCTGTTAACGTATCGCGCCTTATAGTCAGGGGCCCGTATCCTATCGGATGCGGGCCCCTTTGCTTTTGCCGTGGTCCCGGGGCGCACGGCCTTTGTGGAACATCGCCGGGGCGTCGCGCGCTGCGAGAACCCTGCGCCTAGATCTCGGCCTCCGCATGGCCTCGCTGCGCCTCGGGCAGCTCCCCGTAGAGCGGATGGTCTTCGAGCCTAAAGCGCTCGACCTGTTCGGGAGTGCGACCGCGTACAAAGAGCCACGAGCGATCAATCGGCGTCGCCATGAGCGTGCTGGGCAGCGCGTCGGCGCGGTCGGAAAACACCCGGGCACTCTCGGGATCCTGGAACGCCAGCACCAGATGCGTGTCGCAGTTGCCCATGATGGAGCGTGCGCGTGCCTCGCCATAGAGCGCATCGAGCTGGTTGGTCGACTGCAGCAGCAGCGTTGCCCAGATGTTGCGGCTTCGGATAATCGAGAGCACGTTGTCGATCTGGGGGATCTGCAGATTTGCGAAGTCATCGAGCATAAAGCGCACGGGCACGGGCAGGCTGCCGCCGGGCTGCCTATCGGCCTCACGAATGAGGCCCATAAACGCCTGCGAAATAAAGAGGCCGGTCAGCGGATCGAGATTGCGGTCAATATCGCTCACGGTTACAAACAGGGCGCAGGGGGTGTGTCCCATGGAAGCGAAGTCCACCTGATGGCACTCACGATAGAGCTGTGCCGCACCGTCGAATCCCAGACACATGACCTTTTCGGCAAGGATGCCGACGATGCTCGCGTGCATGCGCTCGGCATTTTGCGTAATGGCGTAGCGTCGCCATAGCGAGAGGGCATAGCTTTGGGGGTCGGTCGTGATCAGGTCGTCAAACAATCGACCCGTGGCACCGTCCTGTAGGTGCTCGATCAGCTTGATGACCGAGCTGATCGTCTGCTCGTCGGCGGGTAGCTGTTCGGTGACGTAGGCGATAAGGCACGACAGCAGGTTTGCCGCCGCATGATCCCAAAAAGGCTGGTTGTTGTCCTCGATGGGGCAGATGGCCTTTGCTACCGAGAGGATGTCCTGCTGGTTGGGCCTGCCGTCCGCCTTGCGGCGAATGTGCCTCAGGGGGTTGTAGCCGCAGCGCTCGATGCCGGGCGCAAGGGCCGGGACGGTGTTGAGGTCGGCGAAGTTGAGACATTGCACGCGGTAGCCGTGGGCTGCCAGCACGGGTCCCACTTCGCGACAGAGCGTGCCTTTGGTGTCGAGCACGATGTAGCTTGCGTTCATTTGCAGCAGGTTGGGCTTGAGGACGTTTCGGGTCTTGCCGGCTCCCGAGGGGCCGATCACAAGTGCGTTGTTGTTGAGTCCCGTCTGGCGGGTGTCGCAGGAAAGCGTTCGATCCTTGGCGAGGATGGTGGACGATGCGGACTCAGATGCGGCGAGGCGGCTGGTGAGGTTAGACATGGGCGACCTCCTTGGTGGTCGAGAGGATTTCGTGGGCAAAGCCGAGCTCGACGGCGCGCTCGGCCGAAAGGTAGGTGTCTTTTGCAGTGAGGGACTGGATGCGCTTGGGCGTGAGGCCGCTGCGGTCCGAGAGGATTTGCGTGAGGGTCTTGCGGGTCTGCATGAGACGCCGGCTGGTTTCCTGCAGCGCAAGTGCCGAGCCGCCTGCCCCCTGGGGGATCAGCGGGTCGTGAATCATGAGCTCTGCATGGGGCGCCATACGGCGATCGTCGCCGCCCATAAAAATCACGGCGCCCATGGACGCGGCGAATTCCAGGCAGACGGTGCGGATGGGGCACGATGCGAGGCGCATGGCGTCATAGATCGCAAGACCCGATCGCACGCTTCCGCCGGCGCTGGCGACAAATATGGTGATGGGGCGGCTGGGGTCGGTGGCATCGAGCAGGCGGATCTGCTGGCATAGGTCGTGGGCCATCGGGGTTTCGATGTTTCCCATGACGGAGAGCTCGCGACGGGCGAGCATCTCATCGTAAATGCTGGTGAGCGTGATGCCTCGGGCGGATTCACGCATGGTGAGGGGGCTGATGATGGGGGAATGATTGGTGTCCATGAGGACTCCTTTCTGTTGGTTGTGTTGTGGAATAGGATTGTTGCCCGCGGAGGGGCTGGCGGGCTACAGGGTTCGTCCGAGCCTGAGATCGAGCTCGGTTGTGAGGCAGGCTGCCTGTTCGTGCGGCTCGCAAGCGCCAAGGGCTCCAAAGCGATGGAGCGTTGCGACGGGCGTGGTGTAGGCGAGCCGCAGCTGATGCTCGACAGGGGCACATCCGTCATTTTTGTAATGAGCCGCGTAGTACTGCGCGATGCTGGCGTTCATCTCGCTGCCATTGCGATGGCGCTCAAACTGGCGTCTGCAGGTCTCGATGATCTTTGCTACCGACTTGGGTGCCGTCGCGGGAACAAGGGCGAGATAGCCCTCAAATAGCTCGTTGATGCTCAGGAGGCACAGCAGGTCGATCAGCGTCCTTATGGCTGCTCCCTCGGCGGAAAAGTGCGCGGTCATGCGGTTATATCGGTTGCGGTCGACGATGGCCGCATGGGGTCTTGGAGTTTTCTGCCCCGTGGTCCCGGGCTTTTGCCGCGCCTGTGTATTGAGCTCGACGTTGCAGCGCTTGAGGCCGTCCAACGGAAGGAACAGTGCGGTGCGCAGGGTGTTCCGCTTGCTTTCGAGTTCATGACGCTCGTCGGGTTCCCATTCGAGCTTGAGTTTCGTGTCGAGCGCCGTAAGCATATGGGCTAGGCAGCCTACGGTAAGAACGTACGAATCGTTGTCGCGTTTTGGGGCATAGGGGTCTGTCAGCTTGCAAATGTCGGGGTCGCCCATGATCTTTGTGCAGCGCTTCAGCAGTTGAGGGTGGTCGGCCAAGATCGTCGCGAGCGGTAGCGACGCGTAGTTCTTGATGGTCGCGGCGGCAAAGGCAGCGTCATATTCGTTTGCATATGCTCGCTCAATGCGGGCATCCAGAATGCCTTTCTTATCTCCGTCTTCAGCGTGGCGGTTTGTCATAGCTTCTCCAATCGGTTGATGTTCGTGCTGTTTGTTGATGTGTTGGTTGTCGTGAGTGATGTGCTTGCCGTGGGTGATGTGCTGACGTTGGGGTGCTATGCGGTTTTCAATGAGCCCGTGAGGCAGTTGCTGCAGGGGCGGGATGGAACGGCCCATGCAAGGCGGAAGGCATCGTGCTCAAAATCGAGACAGCAATGCCCTAGGTGCCTCACATGTGGCAGTTACCTCATTAAGTTGTCATTGCGTTTGGGGTTGTACTTTGCCGATCTTCCTTCTCTTACACGCTAAACTCAAACTTCATATGCTCGATCTACTTAAAACCGCAACGGCGGCCTTTTATCAACTTATATGTCGGAACGCGTCTTTGCAAGTACTTTTTTGCGTTTGTTTCAAATGGGGTGGTTTTGCAACCGTCATACGCGCGCCGTGCGAACGTGCCCCGGCTCGGATAAGATAGTGCGCGATAAAAACGATGCAAGGAGGCACATATGGCAATTAAAGCCATCGCAATGGATATCGATGGTACGCTCACCAACGATCAGAAGGTGATCAGCCCGCGTACGCGCGAAAAGCTGCTCGCGGCGCAGGAGTCGGGCATTAAGCTCATCTTGGCTTCGGGTCGTCCCGCATGGGGGCTACATGCTCTGGCACAGGAGCTCGACCTCCAAAACCATGACGGTCTGCTAGTCGCTTTCAATGGCGCGCATGTTGTTGACGCTCAGACCGATGAGGTCCTTTTTGACCAAGCCATGCCAGCTGACGAACTGCACCGTCTGATTGATCACCTGCAAAACTATGATGTGATCCCCATGATCTCGCTCGGGCGCGACCTGCATGTAGAGGACTCGTATCGCTGCATGATTACACTGCCGGACGGCTCGCAGAAGAATATCGTCAAATACGAGCGCGATGCCTGCGACCTTAAGATCCGCGAGGTCGAGAGCTTGCATGAGGTCGTGGACACTTATCCCGTAGACAAGCTGCTGACGGCAGGCGATCCGGCCTACCTGCAGGCGCATTACGAGGAGATGTATGCGCCCTTTACCCAGACGCTTTCGGGCATGTTTACGGCCGACTGGTACTTTGAGTACACGGCGCCTGGTATCGACAAGGCCCGCGCGCTCGAGGGTGCCCTGCCCAAGCTCGGCATCGATGCCAGCGAGGTCGTCTCGTTTGGCGACGGCCAGAACGACAAGTCCATGATTGAGTGGGCCGGCACCGGTGTTGCCATGGGCAACGCGGTCGATGAGGTCAAGGCTGTAGCCCAGATGGTGACCGCCAATAATAACGAAGACGGCATTGCGGTGGCGCTGGATAAGCTGCTGGGTTAGAATCGCCGATAGTGCATGGCTCGGGCGTCCGCTTGCGGGCGCCCTTTTGTTAGGGAGGGTGCCGTGTCCGCATTTCCGTTCGACGCCGTTATCTTTGACATGGACGGCGTGATTGTCGATACCGAGTATTACTACCTGGGCGAGACTGCCGCGTTTGCCAAGGAGCTTGGGCTTAACCTGACTCAAGAGGAGTTGAATGGGCAGGTCGGTACTTCGCACCAGTTCTTCCTGCATATGCTGGTCGATTGGTTTGAGCGCGCCGGTAAGGGGCATTTCACTGGCGAGGAAGCGTTGGCCCGTTGGAACGAGTGGGCGCATAAGCGTCCGCGCGACTATCAGGCTTTGATTAACCTAGGCGCCGTGGATACGATTCGAGAGCTGCCGCGCCGTGGCGTTCGCGTGGCGCTTGCCAGCTCGTCTCCCATGGATAGCATCGAGGAAGTGCTCAACGCATGCGGGCTGTCGGATGCCTTTGAGTATGTGGTGAGCGGCGAGCAGTTTAAGGAGAGCAAGCCCGAGCCCGACATCTACCTGCATGCGCTGGACCTGCTGGGGCTGCCCGCGAATCGCTGCTGCTGCGTCGAGGATTCGGTGCCTGGCATCACTGCCGGCAAGCGAGCCGGCCTGACAGTCATTGCCAAGCGCGAGGAGCGCTTTGGCTTTAGCCAGGATGCCGCGGACAAGATTATCGACCAGCTGCCGGAGCTGCTCACGCTTTCTTAGGAGTGCGGTAGTTGCGCGTTTTTCGGGTCTGATGAGTAAATAGCCAACATTTTGGTGCGACACCTAGCATACTTTAAGCTAATGCGGGCTTAAGGGCTTGTTGAATGCCCTTAAGCCCGTTTTAGAATTAATTGTGCTGGGAGAGGGTATATGCCACCGACTGAAGGGCCAACTGACGGTAAAGCAGCGATACCGCTGTACCAACAGGTTATTGATATCATCAAAAACGAAATCAACTCCGGCGCCTACAAGGCGGGCGCGCGGATACCCAACGAATTCGAATTGGCTGAGAGCTATAAAGTTGGCCGCGTTACCGTGCGACGCGCTATTGAGGAGCTCGTCCAGCAGGGCTATCTAACGAAGCGGCAGGGGAAAGGCACGTTTGTCAATGCCCCCAAGCTTAAGCGCAAGATTCGCCAGAAGGATGACGTCCAGAGTTTTTCGGACGCATGTCGCGTTAACGGAATGGAACCGGGGGCGTGTGTCATTTCGAGAAAGATACTGCCAGCAGATTCTACCGAAGCACAGTTCTTTGGTGTTCCCGTTGGAACTGACTTGATTTGCGTTGAGCGCGTGCGCACTGCCGATGGCGTCCCTGTCATGCTCGAGAACAACATATATGTTTACGAGGACAACGCCTATCTATCAACGGCACCTCTATCTAACCAATCCATTTTTGAGTTCGTGCGCAACCGGACGGGCCGCACGCCCGCGTTTACCGACCCGTGCACGCTCGAGATCGCGTGCGCGTCGCCCGAGGTCGCTCGACTGTTGGCAGTTCCCGTTGGCGAGCCCTTGTTTTATATGGAAGCCTTCTTTTTCGATGAGCAGCGGCGGCCGTTTATCGTCGGTCGTCAGCGGATCGTTGGGTCTCGCTACGTTTTTGACATCTAGGACATTGCGAATGGAAACGCCCGGTAGATCATCTCACCGGGCGTTTCCATACCGTTCACGGCGCAAACGCAACCGTTCAACCGCGTTGCGGCAATCAGTTTGAAATTATCTTGATGAAGGAAAAAGCTGCTGGTAATCTATGGAACGTCATAGAACGTTTGCATTGTGCAAACGTTGAAGCGAGATGCGATGCAGTCTCGAGTTCTTTGGAGGTATCTATGTCAGATACGAAGGCGAAGAAGACAAACAGACGTTTTAAGTTCAAATTACCGCATGTCTATACGATCATGTTCTTGCTGATCGTTGTCTTTGCGGTCCTGACTTGGATCGTTCCCTCTGGTCAGTATCAGCGCAAGACGATTTCGACAGCGGCGGGCGAGCGTGAAGTCGCCGTTGCTGGAACCTATGAACAGGTCGATAAGAACTACACCGATTCCGAGACCGGCGAGACCATCAATCTGGGCCAGGATATCTTCGCGGTTCTGCAAGCGCCCACCAAGGGCATCCAGGAGGCTGCCGACGTCGTTGCGTTCGTCTTATTGATTGGCGGATCGTTCGCGATCATCACCAAGACCAACGCTTTGAATGCCGGCATGAGCCGTGTGATTAAAAAGCTCAAGAACAAGGACATCCTCATCATTCCCATCACGATGACATTGCTGTCCATTTGCGGCACTACGTTTGGTATGTCTGAGGAAGCCCTGCCGTTCTATGCCATCTTCATTCCCATCATGATGGGTATCGGTTATGACTCGATGACGGCATTCATCATCTGCTTCCTTGGTCCTAACCTGGGATATTGTGCTTCGACCATCGACCCGTTTAATGTTTTGATCGCCCAAGGCATCATTGGCATCGAGGGTAATCCGCAACTGTGGCTGCGCGCCGTTTCTTGGGTTATCTTCACTGCCGTCGGTATCGCATGGGCCATGCGCTACGCCATGCGCGTCAAGAAAAACCCCGAGTCGTCCATTGTGTACGAGGACGATAAGCTCAAGCGTATTGAGTTTTCCGTGACCGATGCCTCCATCGAGGAAGAGTTCACTATCCGTCAGAAGCTCGTGCTCATCGATTTTGCTTGCGGTATGGGCATTATCGTCTGGGGTCTTGTTACCCAGGGCTGGTACATGAATGAGATTTCCGCCGTGTTCCTTGGCATGGGCTTGCTTGCCGGTATCCTGGGCGGTCTTGACCAGCAGACAATCGCAGAGGAGTTCGTTAAGGGTCTCGCCGACTTTGCGTACGCTGCCATCGTTATCGGTATCGCTCGCGGTATTCTGGTCATCGCCGAGGGCGGCATGATCATCGACACCATCCTCCAGGCGCTCGCTACCGCGCTCGCCGGCGCACCCGCCGCCGTCTACACCACGTTTATGTATATCGTCCTTGGCCTGCTCTCTTTGCTGGTTCCCTCGAGTTCTGGCCTGGCGGCGCTCACCATGCCCGTTATGGGCCCCCTGACCGAGCTCATGGGCCTCAATCCCGAGGCAGCCGTCACCGCGCTCCAGTTTGCCAACCAGACCATCAACACCATCAGCCCCGTGGCGGGCATGACGGTCGCCGGTCTTGCCGTGGCTAGGATTTCGTTTGGCCAATGGTGGAAGACCATTTGGAAGTTCTTCATTTTCATGGTCGTCTTTGGCGTGATTGTAACGGCAATCTCTGGCATGCTTCCGGTGTAGGTGGTTGTGATGTCTGATCGTTTGACGGTCCTGACGTCTAAGAGCGTCTTTACCGGTACGGGGGACCTGCCGTTTGAAGGTTTCGTAGCGGTCCGTGGCAATCGAATTGAGGCTGTTGGCACCAAGTGTGAGGTAGCTTCGTATTTGACCCAGGCGGACGAGGTAGTTGACCTGGGCGACCGCACCGTCATGCCTGGCCTGATCGATGTACATACCTTCTATACAGGCTGGGCGCTGCGGACGTTGGGGTCTGATCTGTCCGGCATCGCTGATGCCAAAGAGGCCGTGTCGCTCTTGCGTACATGGAAAGAAGATCATCCGGATTGCGCGGCGGCTTTTGGCCACAACCTACCCGAAACGTTGGCATCGGATGCCGAGAACGCAAATACGGCAGCTGTGTTTGACGATTGTTTTGGCGATATCCCCGTCGTCTGCTTTACATCGGGTGCGGAGACCTGCGTTCTCAATGCTGCCGCCAGTGCGCGATACGGCTTTACACCCCAGGCGTGCTATGCCGAGAAGATCTGGCGCATGATGAGCGATTTCCTCGCGCTGCCCGAGGTGCGTGCCGGGTATTCGGACTACATGAGCATGCTTAACGAGCGCGGCGTTACCGCCATCAAGGAAATGGCGTTTGATGACTACTACGGCTTTGCCGACGAAATGGCTCGCCGTGAGGAATCTGGTGAGCTGACGGTTCGCGTCTCTATGATGTCGCAGCCGGTGGGCGCCGGTGCAAATCTGGCATATGCCCGCGAGGCGCGAGAGCGCTTCCGGGGACCGTTCGTTCGTTTTTCTGGCTTCAACCGTATGACCGACCGCGGCGTATGGGCGGGGCTTGCCGAGATGATAGACCCCTATGAGGACTCGGCCGATGCGGGCGCTGCCGGCAAGACGGTCGTCGAGGAGCCAGAGTGGGATCTGATTGAGAACGAGCTGCGTGCAATTGATGCTGACGGCTTCCGATATTCCTTGCATTGCCAGGGCGATGGCGCCGTTCGTCGCACCGTGGCGCTCTATGCCTCGCTGCCTCGAGACGAGCATGGACGGATGCTTCGTCGCCATGCGATTACCGATCTCGAGAACTCTGACCCGACCGATCTTGTCAAGTTTGGCAAGTTAGGTGGAATTTGCGAGGTCTATCCGCAGATTCTGACGCTGGACCGGCGCGAGGATTGCCTGTCGATGATGCGTCGACAAATTGGCGAGACGCGACTTTTGCACAGCTGGAATCGCCGCGGCATGGAAGATTCCGGATGCACAGTGTGCTGTGGCACGGATTTGCCGCTGTTGATTCCGAGCTTGGGCGAGTCAATCTACAGTGCGTGCGGCGGATACTTCGACGACGGACTGCCCGTGAATGAGGTCAACACGCTGACGCTTGTCGAGCTCTTGTGCGCTTGGACTGCCGGGGGCGCGTACGACCTGATGCGCGAAGACGAGCTGGGTACGCTTGAGGTTGGCAAGCTTGCCGATATCTGCGTGCTCGATCGGGATGTGTTCGACCTCGATTATCGCGACGCACGTGATCTTGCGGTTGACATGACGATGTCGGACGGACAAATCGTGTTCGATCGAAATAAGGAGGCATAAGATGCCTGAATCCAAACCGACGCTGCGCCGCGAGCAGATTGCGGGCATGAATATCCACTACATCATGTGGTCGCTCGATTACTTCCTTGATGTGCAGCAGCGCTTGGGCTTTGAGTCCATTGAGCTGTGGTGTGCGGAGCCGCATGTGACGCTCGACCACACGGGCTACTTTGAGGCTGAGGTCCTGGCGAAAAAGGCTGCAGACCGTGGGCTTAGGTATCGTACTCTGTGCCCCGAGAATGTTGTCTATCCTTGGCAGTACTGCGCACGCAAACCGCTGCATGAACAGCGCAGTCTGGCGTACTTTAAGCACGGCATTGAGCTTGCCGAGGTACTTGGGTGCGACCGTATGTCCGTCAACTCGGGCTGGGGCGACTGGGACGAGGACCGCGAGGAAGCTTGGAAGCGCAGCCGCGAGCACTTGTCCATTCTGGCGGAGTATGCCGGCGAGCACGGTCTGGTGCTTACGATGGAAAGCCTGCGTCCCGAGGAGAGCAACCTTGTGACGACGGTTTCCGATGCGAAGCGCATGATTGACGAGGTCGCGAGCCCGTACTTACAGCCCATGGTTGATACAACCGCGATGGGCGTTGCAGGCGAGACGCTCGAGGACTGGTTTGCCGCCTTTGGTGATGGGGCAATTCACGAGATGCACTTTATCGACGGTGACCCGTATGGCCATCTGGTGTGGGGCGATGGCAAGCACGATATGGACGCCTTCGTCGCCACACTCAATGCCCATGGTTTCGACGGCATGCTGGGCCAGGAAATCACGGACGGTCGTTACTACGATGATCCGGCGGCGGCAGATGCCAAGAACATGGCCGCATTCGAGAAATATCTGATTGACTAAAACAACTATCGGCCACGCAGCCAACGTCATTGATTGCGGCCAAACAAGAAAGGAACTGGATATGAACGCACACGATCTGATCAAAGAGGCAATTGCCGAGAAGGGCAAGTTCGACAGCGTCTACTGGATTGCTTGCGGTGGCTCCATGATCGATTTGATCCCGGCTCATGAGCTTCTGCAGCGCGAGGCAACCACCTTCACTTCGTATATCTATACCGCGCGTGAATTCGACATTATGCGTCCGCGTCGTCTGGGCGAGAAGTCCCTGGTCATTGCTTGCAGCCACAGTGGCAATACCCCGGAGGTCGTCGAGGGCTGCGAGATTGCCCTTGCCGCCGGCGCTACGGTGATCGCCCAGACCGACAACGCTGGATCCAAGATCGACTCCGGCAAGTGGACCACGTGGGTCTACCCATGGGGTGAGGGTGTGCCGCAGGCCGAGGTCCCCGCTGGCATTTCGCTGTCACTTGCGGCAGAGCTGCTCGATCAGCAGGAGGACTACGCCGATCTTGCCGATATGTATGCCGGTATCGCCGAGATGGATAAGATTCTTCCCCCGGCACGCGAGAAGGTAAATGCCGAGCTGGGCGATCGCTTTGCCAAGCTTTGCCAGGAGCACGAGTTCTTCTATATTCTGGGCAGCGGTCCCAACTTTAGCCAGACCTACGGTTTCGCTATCTGCTCTCTTATGGAGATGCAGTGGCAGCACTGCAGTTACATCCACTCTGCCGAGTACTTCCATGGCCCCTTCGAGGCTACTCAGGATGGCGTTTTTTACTTCCTGCAGATGGGCTCCAGCGAGTGCCGTGCTATGGACGAGCGCGCCCTGGCGTTCCTTAAGACGCATACCGATACGCTGATGGTGCTCGATGCCAAGGAGTACGGTATGGAAGCCG
>CABUJH010000012.1 GCA_902491895.1 uncultured Collinsella sp.
GAAAGCGGCCTGCCCTACACCGGCGCCCTGCCCCTGATTGTCACCTCGTTTGCGGTCATGGTGCTCTCCACGCTCATCGCGCTGCCCATCGCCATCGGCTCTGCCATCTTTGCGGTCGAGATTAGCCCTAAGTTTGGCTCTAAGATCTTTCAGCCGCTCATTGAGCTTTTGACCGGCATCCCCTCGGTCGTCTTTGGCCTGATCGGTTTTCACGTGGTCGTCGGTCTTATGAAGAGCGTTTTCCACGTGAGCACGGGCCTGGGCATCTTGCCCGGCGCCATCGTGCTGGCCGTCATGATCCTGCCGACCATGACCACGCTTTCGGTCGATGGCCTGCGCGCCGTGCCCGACGGCTACCGCCAGGGCTCGCTCGCGCTGGGCTACACCCGCTGGCAGACCATCTGGCACGTGGTGCTCAAGTCCGCCATGCCGTCGCTCATGACCGCGGTTATCTTGGGCATGACCCGCGCCTTTGGCGAGACGCTCGCCGTGCGCATGGTCATCGGCGGCATCGAGGCCATGCCGACGTCGCTGCTGTCGCCGGCTTCGACCATCACCACCACGCTCACCACGTCCATGGCAGTCTATGCCGAGGGCTCGGCCCAAGACGATGTTCTGTGGGCGCTCGGCCTGCTGCTGATGGGCATGAGTCTCATCTTCATCCTGATCATCCACCTTATCGGCCGCAAGGGGGCGAAGGCTCGTGGCTAGCACGCGTATCCACATCGACGAGGCGAGGCTCGGGCGTGTCCAAAAGCAGGACCGCTTCGCCACGGGCGTGTTGACGGCGATCGTCGCCATCGTCATGCTCATCGTCGTCTCCATGGTGACCTATATCCTGTTCGAGGGCATCTCGACGCTGTTCCAGCCGGGCTTTCTCACGGAGCCGTCGCGCGCCAACGGAACGCAGGGCGGCGTGCTCTACCAGCTGTTCGACTCGTTCTACCTGCTGCTGATCACCCTGATCATCTCGGTGCCCATCAGCCTGGGTGGCGCGGTCTTTTTGGTTGAGTACGCACCCGACGGACCCGTCCGCGACATTGCCTCCACCGCCATCGAGACGCTGTCCTCGCTGCCTTCCATCGTTGTCGGCATGTTCGGTTTTCTGGTGTTCTCGGTGCAGCTGGGCTGGAAGTACTCCATCATCTCCGGCGCCGTCGCGCTCACCATGTTCAATATCCCCATTCTGGTGCGCGTGATCCAGCAGGCGCTCGAGGACGTGCCGCAGGCCCAGCGCGATGCGTGCCTGGCCATGGGCCTCACCCGCTGGGAGGCCACGCTGCACATCCTGATTCCCGAGGCCATGCCCGCTATCGTGACCGGCATCGTGCTTTCGGCCGGCCGCGTCTTTGGCGAGGCCGCGGCGCTGCTCTTTACCTCGGGTATGAGCTCGCCGGTTCGCCTGAACTTCTTGAGCTTTAACCTGTCGAGCCCCACCTGCGCTTGGAACGTGTTCCGTCCCGGCGAGTCGCTCGCCGTGCACATCTACAAGATCTATGGCGAGGGCAGCCCCGAGGCCCAGCAGATCGTCTGGGGCACCGCTGCACTGCTGATGATTTGCGTGCTGCTGTTTAACGTAATCGCCCGCATTGTGGGCAAGCAACTGGCAAGGAAGATGACGGCCGAATGAGCGAGATGAATGTAACGCCTGCAACCGAAGCGGCATCGTCCGACACCCGGGACTTCCTGTCGAGCGTGGGGGAGAGCGAGAAGCGCGTGCGCGTGAGCGGCAAGGCCGTGAGCGACGAGGTTGTGCTCTCCACCAAGGACGTCAACGTGTACTATGGCGACCACCATGCACTGCACAATACGTCGCTCGACTTCCACAAGGGCGAGATCACGGCGCTCATCGGGCCTTCGGGCTGCGGTAAGTCGACCTTCTTACGCAGCCTCAACCTGATGAATCGCGAGATTCGCGGCTGCCGCGTGGAGGGCGAGATCAACTATCGCGGGCGCAATGTAAACACCAAGACCGAAAACACCTACGAGCTGCGCCGTTCCATTGGCATGGTGTTCCAGCAGCCCAACCCGTTCCGCAAGTCCATTCGCGACAACATCACGTTTGCGCCTAAGCGCCACGGCATCACCGACCGCGACGAGCTCGACCGCATGGTCGAGGAAAGCCTGCGCGGCGCGGCGCTTTGGGACGAGGTCAAGGACAAGCTCGACAAGAGCGCCTACGCGCTTTCGGGCGGCCAGCAGCAGCGTCTGTGCATTGCGCGCACGCTGGCGCTCAACCCCGACGTGATCCTGTTTGACGAGCCCTGCTCGGCGCTCGACCCCATCTCGACGTTGGCGATCGAGGACCTTATGTCGTCGATCGTGGCCGACCGCGCCATTGTCATCGTGACGCACAACATGGAGCAGGCGTCGCGCGTGTCCAACCGCACGGCGTTCTTCTACATGGGCGATATGGTCGAGTACGACGAGACTGACGAGATTTTCCAACGGCCCAAGGATAAGCGGCTGAATGATTACCTCACCGGCATGTTCTCCTAGTCCGGGACATGCTTGAGGCCCGCGGCGGCCACGGTTGCCACGGGACTGATTGGAGAGGCGGGTCATCTCTTTTGGGAGATGGCCCGCCTTTTTGTGTCGTGTGCGGCCCGCCTTTTCGCTGCTATTATGGACAACGTTGAATTTCTACGAAGGAGCAGGGCATATGGCGATTCTTTTGGGATGCGATTCCGTCAGCCTAGAGTTTCCCACCAAGCATATTTTCGATAGCGTGACGCTCGGCGTGGGCGAGGGCGACCGTATTGGTATTGTCGGTAAAAACGGCGACGGCAAGTCGACGCTGCTGAGCGTGCTCGCCGGCACGCTGGAGCCCGACGACGGCCGCGTGACGCATCGTCGCGGCACCACGATCGGCCTGCTCGGCCAAAAGGACAACCTGGTCGACACCGACACCGTGCACCATGCCGTCGTGGGCGACACGCCCGAGTATGAGTGGGCGTCGAGCCCCCGCACGCGCCAGATCCTCGCCGGTCTCATTAGCGATGTGCCCTGGGAGGGCACGGTGGGCGAGCTTTCGGGTGGCCAGCGCCGCCGCGTGGACCTCGCGCGCCTGTTGATCGGCGACTACGACGTGCTCATGCTCGACGAGCCCACTAACCATCTGGACATGCGCACCATCAACTGGCTTGCACGCCATCTTAAGGCTCGCTGGCAGCGCGGTCAGGGCGCCATGCTCGTGGTCACGCACGATCGCTGGTTCTTGGACGAGGTCTGCACCAGCATGTGGGAGGTCCACGACGGCCAGGTCGATCCCTTCGAGGGCGGCTACTCCGCATATATCCTGCAGCGCGTGGAGCGCGACCGCATGGCCGCGGTTACCGAGGAACGCCGTCGCAACATGGCGCGCAAGGAGCTCGCGTGGCTGAGCCGCGGCGCCCAGGCGCGTTCCACCAAGCCCAAGTTTCGCGTTGATGCCGCTCGCGAGCTGATCGCCGACGTGCCGCCCGTGCGTGACGAGCTGGAGCTCAAGCGCCTCGCCGTGAGCCGCCTGGGCAAGCAGGTTATCGATGTGGTCGACGTGGACGCCGGCTATGCGGATACCGATGGCGCGCCCAAGCAGGTGCTCACCGATGTGACCTGGCTCATTGGTGCGGGCGACCGCTATGGCCTGCTGGGCGAGAACGGTGCCGGCAAGTCGACGCTGCTCGACGTGATCCAGGGCAAGATTGAACCCACGCGCGGCCGCGTGAAGATTGGCCAGACAGTGCGCTTTGGCGTGCTGTCGCAGCAGCTCGAGGAGCTCGAACCCTACATGGGCGACACGATCCGCGAGGTGCTCGGCAACTATAAGAAGTACTACGTCATCGACGGCAAGGAGACTTCGCCCGAGAAGCTCTGCGAGCGTCTGGGCTTTACGACGCAGCAGCTCTGGAGCCGCATCGGCGATCTTTCGGGCGGCCAGCGCCGTCGCCTGTCGCTGTTGCTGACGATTCTGGACGAGCCCAACGTGCTCATCCTGGACGAGCCGGGCAACGACCTGGATACCGACATGCTCTCGATTGTCGAGGACCTGCTGGACGGCTGGCCCGGCACGCTGATCCTGGTGACACACGATCGCTTTTTGATGGAGCGCGTGACCGACCAACAGTGGGCACTGCTCGATGGCCATCTGACGCATATGCCCGGCGGCGTGGACCAGTACCTGCGCCTGTGCAACGCTACCGCCGAGGGCGAGCCCGTGGGCGCGCCGAGCGCTAAGACCGGCACGTTCGACACCGGTGCGGCGGCTGCTGCCGACAAGCCCAAGTCGAGCGGTCAGCCCAACGGCCTTTCCAACGCCGAGCGTCAGAAGCTCCGCCGCGAGGTGAGCTCGCTCGAGCGCAAGATGGAGACGCAGCGCGCCCGCGTGGAGGAGGCCGAGGCCGCCATGGCCCAGGTCGATCCCACCAACTACACGGCGCTCGGCGAGCAGCAGGCAAAGATCGACGAGGCTCACGCCGCCATGGACGAGCTGGAGATGGCGTGGCTCGAGGCGAGCGAAAAGCTCGAGGGCGAGGAGTAGGCGAGAATGATCAAAGCCGCGTTTTTCGATATCGACGGTACGCTGCTGAGCTTTAAGACCCACCGGATTCCGGCGTCGGCGCAGCAGGTGCTCGACAGCTTTCGCGAGCAGGGGATTGCGTGCGTGATCGCCACGGGCCGTCCGACCTACCAGATGCCGGACTGGCTGTTCGACCTGGGCTGGGATGCGTACATTACGCTTTCGGGCCAGCACTGTTTTGATGCCAAGGGCGTCTACCGCAGCTGCCCGATCGATCCGGACGACGTTGCGGTGATTGTGGACCAGGTGGCGCAGGGGCGCTACGACTCACTGTGCATGCAGGGCGAGAACTCGTTTGTGAACCGCCTGTCCGAGCGCGTGGTGACGGCTGGCAGCAACGCGGGAATCGTCTACCACGAGGAGCCGTTTGAGCATGCCTTTGACGCGCCGGTCTATCAGTTCTGTGCCTTTGTTGACCCAGTTGACGAGCATATCGTGACCGATGCCGTGTCGCATTCGCTCACCACGCGCTGGTGCGACCTGTTCTGCGACATTATTCCGGCCAACGGCGGCAAGGACCTGGGTGTGGCGGCGACGCTGGAGCGCCTGGGCATCGACGCGAGTGAAGCGATTGCCTTTGGCGACGGCGAGAACGACCTGTCGATGTTTGCCGCCGTGGGCACTAGTGTGGCCATGGGCAACGCGCAGGAGACTGTGAAGGCCGCAGCGACCTACGTTACGACCGCCGTAGACGATGACGGCATCTACAACGCCGCGAAGCACTTTGGACTCGTGTAGCTGCGACCCGGCACTTGGGGACACTCCTTGCGGGGCGTGTTCCCATTTTGTTTTCGTCCCGCTCGTTTTGTGAAACACGGCTAACTTTTAGGCAAAGTAGTAAGACATGGGCAACTTTTGCGTTAAAGTAAGCCGTGGAAAGTATCCAACGGCTAACTAGCAATCATCGCGAAAGGCGGCCCATGGCCCTGCGTGAATCCGGAGAAGACTATCTCGAATCGATCTACGTTCTGTCGCAACGTCAGGGCATCGTGCGCTCGATTGATGTTGCAGAGTACCTTGGCGTAACTAAGGCAAGCGTTTCAAAAGCTATGGCGACGTTGGAGAACAACGGCTACGTCGAAATGGGCAAGCGAGATGTTCATCTGACGGAGCGTGGTCTGGAGGTCGCTCGTCAAATGTGGGAGCGTCACTGCTTTTTCGTGGGGCTGCTGGAGGATGCGGGTGTTTCGGCTGAGGTCGCGTCGCAAGAGGGCTGCCACATGGAGCACTGCCTGAGCGAGGAGAGCTTTGAGAAGCTAAGATCGATGCTGGGGCGGGACGGTGCTTCGGCGCCAACAATGACCGACTAGCACTCCCGCAGCGGCGCGCCTCCCGCGCCGGAACGGTGCGGGACAGCGACCGAGACGAGTGGTCCCACCAACTAAGTCCAACTCAGACAAGGAACCCCACCAGCAAGCGATGCCCAAGAACCGCCAGCTGTGTCAACGCAGGCCGGGGCCGGGCTTGGTTTTGAAAACATTCCGCAGCGCGAGACCCGTCTTTCCGTTGCTCCGCAGGAGCAGGAAAGACGGGCCTCATGCGCGAGGACGTTTTCAAAACCAAGCCCGGTCCCGGCCGGACAGCCCACGAACGCTACAGGTTCTTGACACCCATCGCGCGCATGGTGTTCAGGATGGCGATGATCGCCACGCCTACGTCGCCGAACACGGCAAGCCACATGTTGGCGATGCCCAGTGCCGCAAGCACCAGAATCAGCAACTTAATACCCAGCGCAAAGATGATGTTCTGCCAGACAATCGCCATGGTCTTTCGTGCCACGCGGATCGCGCGGGAAATGTTGGACGGCTTGTCGTCCATGAGCACAACGTCGGCGGCCTCAATCGCGGCGTCGGAACCCATAGCGCCCATGGCAATGCCAACGTCCGCGCGGGTGAGCACGGGCGCATCGTTGATGCCGTCGCCGACAAAGGCGAGCTTGCCCTTGCCCGATTCGGCTGCCAGCAATGCCTCGACGCGCTCGACCTTGTCGCCCGGCAGCAGCTGCGCGTGGAACTCGTCGAGCCCCAGCTGCTTGGCCACCGCAGCAGCCACTTCCTCGCGGTCGCCCGTGAGTATGACGGTGCGCTTGACGCCGGCGGCGTGCAGGTCGCGGATCGTCTGCTCGGCATCGGCCTTAACGGTGTCTGCAATCACGATGTGGCCGGCGTACACGCCGTCAACGAGCACGTGGAGGATTGTGCCGACAACCTCGCAATTGGGAGCGTCGATACCGGCCGCAGCAAGCATCTTGGCATTGCCAACGACGACGTGCTTGCCGTCGATGGTTGCCGTCACGCCATGGCCCGCGTCGTTGGTGGAGTCGCTTACGCGCTTGGGGTCGACCTCGCCATGGTAGGCGGCGCGCACGGACTGCGCGATGGGGTGATCGGAGAACGACTCCGCAAGGGCTGCGACCTCGAGCAACGACTGCTCGGTATAGCCAGACTCGGGGTGCACCGCCACGACCGAAAACGTGCCGTTGGTGAGCGTGCCGGTCTTGTCGAAGACGACGGTGTCCACGTCGGCGAGCGTTTCGAGGTAGTTAGAACCCTTGATGAGAACGCCTAGTTTGGATGCGCCGCCGATGCCGCCAAAGAAGCTGAGCGGCACGCTGATCACGAGCGCGCACGGGCAGCTGACGACCAGGAAGGTCAGGCCGCGCAGGATCCAGTCGGACCAGGCGCCGGTGACCAAGCCGCCGCCAAGCGCGAGCACCGCGGCAGCGCCGGTGACGGCGGGCGTGTAGACGCGGGCGAAGCGCGTGATGAAGTTCTCGGTGCGCGCCTTCTTTTCGCTGGCGTTTTCTACGAGCTCCAGGACGCGCGCGACGGTGGACTCGCCAAATGGCTTGGTGGTGCGCACGTGGATGAGACCCGTCATGTTGATGCAGCCGCTGATGATGTCGTCGCCGGACTTGGCGGGGCGGGGAACTGACTCGCCCGTGAGTGCGGCGGTGTCGAGCTGGGTTTCGCCTTCGACGATGACGCCGTCGATAGGCACGCGCTCACCGGGCTTGACCACGATCACGGTGCCGACGGCGATGTCATCGGGGAAGACCTGCTCGAGTGTGCCGTCGGGCTGCTCGACGTTAGCGTAGTCGGGCGCGATGTCCATCATGGCACTGATCGACTTGCGGCTCTTGCCCACGGCGTACGCCTGAAACAGCTCGCCGACCTGGTAGAACAGCATGACGGCGGCGCCTTCGGCCATGTGCGGGTCGGTATCGGGGAAGAGCACCATGGCAAACGCGCCGATGGTCGCGACGGCCATGAGGAAGCTCTCGTCGAAGGCCTTGCCGCGGCGGATGTTATTGAATGCCTTTAGCAGTACGTCGTAGCCGGCAATCAAAAACGGCACGAGGAACAGCACAAAGCTGGCGTAGATGTCGCCCGGGGTGCCGAATGCGGCAGTGAGGGTGCCGAGCTCATCGAGGGCGTACACCACGGCAAAAATGCCCAGCGCTACCAGGATGCGGTTGCGCTTATGCTCGAGTGATTCTTTTTTCTTGCGCTTCTTCTTTTTCTTTTTGGGGTCGGCGGTGGCCATGACTCGTATCCTCCCATTTGAATGAATGAACACTCGCTCATATAATTTCGCGAGCAAAGGCCGCGGCAAGCGCGGCCTTGCAGGTTGGCGTAAACCTGGGCTAGAGAATGATCTCGCAGTCCGGCTCGGCGTCGGCCGTAAACTCAACAACGCGGTTGAGCACCTCGTCGAACTCAGCATCATCGGCCTCGAGCGTCAGCTTCTGGGTCATAAAGTTGACGGACACGGATTTGACGCCCTCGAGCTTGGCCAGCTCGTCCTGAAGCTCGCGCGCACAGTTGGCGCAATCGATCTCATCGAGCTTGTACTGCTTTTTCATGGTGGGTTCCTTTCCCGTTTTTGCGGCTTGGGTGTAGGCCGCGCTGGTACCGTGGTTGGTTGCTATTCGCAGATATGGCTCATGCCCTGGTTGAGCATGGTGTAGACGTGGTCGTCGGCGAGCGAGTAGAGGATATTGCGCCCGTCGCGCCGGAATTTAACCAGGTGCGACTGCTTGAGTGTGCGCAGCTGGTGCGACACCGCGGACTGCGAGGTTTCGGTCGCTTCGGCGATGTCTGCCACGCAGAGCTCGCGGCCCATGAGGGCGTAAAGGATCTTGATACGCGTGGTGTCGCTGAAGACCTTGAACAGGTCGGCGAGGTCGTAGAGAAGCTCCTCGTCGGGAAGGTCCTCGGGCGAGCAGGTGGTGGGGATCACTGGCTCGGTGGCCTCGGTGTCGGGTTTCGTTTCATCAACGCGGATGCTCATTGCAATATCCTTTCATATGAACATACGCTCAAATAACTTACTTCCGATTATATGAGCGTATGTTCATATGTCAATAACGTTTAAGTAATTCATCGCACAAAATGATGGGGAATAGTGGACGAGATTCCGGATTGAGCGGTTTTGATAGTCGATGCCGAGGTGGGTGCCCCCGCGCCGTGCAAAAATTGGAGTATTCTGCAACTATAGGGGGTCTGTTTATCTATTTCGGGCCAAATAAAGCCGCTCAAGAGTTATCCAAGGGCGGTAAACAGATAAGATCTTCCTCAAGTGTTGCCTAACGTTCCCGTTCGATAGCGTCTTTGTTTCTCATTTGGATTAACTTGTGGGTGCTGGAGGGCCGACCCTGCTGAATACTCGCAATTTTGCACATCGCTAGGGTACCCACCTTGTTAGCCGGTCTAGCTTCCGGCCCCGAAGATCCTGCCCTCGGGCGCGAGGCTGCTTGTTTGGGCAAATGATGGGCTATCGGATTCGACTGTCTGCATGTCATCGATTGCTGTAACTTCATTAATTGTCGGGTCATCCAGCGTGATGCCTTCGAGTGTTGCTTTTTCGAGGTCGATTCGTTGGCGCTCTTCGGAATCCTGGCGAAGCTGCTTCTGAATTCGCCTTTTCTCTTCTATAAACCTTCTGAGCACAAACTGTCTCAGGTCCTCTTGCATGATTTGAAAGTCTTTTGGTAGACGCGAGGGGCGTACGCCCTCTTTCCGCTGGATTGCTTCCATGACCCTAACGAAAGAGCTGGCATGCATAAAGGAATAACGGCTGACGGTGATGATTCCGTATCCCATGGACGCAAGCGCATTCTTGCGTTCCTCATCGATGGCGCGGTCTTCTTCCGCGTCATGATAGAAACCGTTGTATTCAATGTCTGTGCGAGATTTCTTTAGATACGCATCCATAAAGAACTTTTTGCGTCTCGTGAGATTCTTTGCGGCGGCGGTGACCTGCACCTCGTAATCGGTCTCAATTCCCTTAATACCAAGCCCTCCTTCGCTTTTGGGCAGCGTTAGCATCATGACAAATGCCGTTTCCATGGGAGACCGGCATCCGTCGCGTACACATTGGATCGCCTTTCGGGCAAGGGCCAAACCGTCGCATCTGGTAATGGAATTAAAGAACTGCTTTAACCTCTCGGTCGAGGTGAGCGCGAAACGCTCGTTATAAGAGGTGGAAGAGCCGGTTCCAAGGGAGTAAGCGCTGCACAATTCAAAGTAGTACTCCACCAGTTCGCGAAAAGGGAGATAGGTGGCGGCTTGAAGTGCGCAAAGCTCAACGCCAACAATGAAGATGCCATCTTCAAGCTCTATAAAGCGTGAGTTCGAGAATCGTTTTGACGAAACGTGGCATTGACAGTTCATTGCATAGCGCGCATTCCTGCGATCAAACACCATCACCTCGAGGGAATCATTTGCTCCGAGGGAAACATCATGTTTGGTGAGCCATTCTGCGGCTGCGTCAAGGAGCGTTCCGGTGGGACATGATCCGTAAATCGCGGCAGGGTTACAGGACTCGATGCCTTTCGCAGACACCGAATGCACGGCCTGGTAGACCGCTTTTGCAGTGGTATGTGACAATACGATACTCATGGTATATATCGTGTCAGCTAATGCCGTGTTGATGGCGCTGAGTGAAAAAGTCGTTTTAGAGGTCTAACCAAATGCTGTCCAAAAGCTTGACGCAATTATGAGTTGGTATGCCCTAAATAAAAGTTTTCGCAGCTTAGCTATAGCATATAACTACTCAATTGCTGCACATTTGATTGTGATGCATCACCATTCGACAACGAATTACGTGTCGGGAATTGGCCAAAATCGTTCAAAATGAGGGTTCAGAATTTGTGATGGCAGATCTATCTGTGGAATGTAGGGCGGCCCCGCTGCGGGGTTTTCCGCTGCGAGGCCGCTCGTGATCTACGCCGGAGTTTGTCGTAGACGTTTCTACTTGGCAAACAGGTTCTTGAGGTTGAACTCGGCTTGGACGGTGCGGAGCATGAGGTCGGTGTCGTCCAGACCCAGATGCTGCTCGTTGGCATCGGCGGCGAGGGTGCCACGGCGGCGCGCCCAGTTCTCGAGCGCGGCGGGCGCGGACTCGCGGGGGAGCGAGCGCACGTCGGCGTCCAAGCTGCGGCAGATCTGGCGCGAGTCGATGACGATAATCTTGCCGGCGCGGCGTGCCTCGGCGTAACCGTCCAGATGAATTTTGAACCAGCTGTCCTCGAACGCGGCGTTATGCGCCATGTACGGGTACTTCTTCATAAGCTTGAGCAGCTGCTTCTGCAATTCCTTGTTCTCGCGGAAGGGCGTTTTGCCGTCGATGTCGTCCCAGGTGATGTGGTGGATATTCGACAGCGGCACATCCTCGCCGCGGTAGATATCGGGCAGGCCGCAGTAGTGTGCCTCGGCGTCATGCGGCACGGCGTCGCTGGTGAGGTCCATGATTTCCCAGCCCACGTTGATGATATAGCCGCGCTCGGGTGCACGGCCGGTGGTCTCGATGTCGATACCGAGCACGGTGCCCTGGATGGGCTTGCGGGCGTAGGCCACGCCGAGCGCGTCGCGGTCGCCGCGGATCTCGCGCATGACCGACGCGGCGGTGCGCTTTTGCATCTTACCGATGGCGGCGCAGGTGTCGGCATCGGACAGGCCGCGCGAAAGCGTCGCGGGCGTCACGTTGCGCAGGCGCGCCTCGCCAATCTGGTCGCACAGGTCGCGGTTGCGGTCAGCCAGGTCGCGCACGGTGGCAAAGTCGAAGCTGGGGTCGCCCTCGGCGGTAAAGTACTCGGTTTCGAGCACCTTAAGGGCCTCCTCGCCCTTCTGGCGCTCGGACTCCATGGCGCCGTGATCGCCATAGATAAACATGGGAATAAACGGCTGGCGCTCGTATTCGAGTGCTTGTGAAACGTTCATATAACTGCTCCTTGGACGGGCCGCAGCGCGCGGCTCGGGTTCATTGAGATGTGGCGAGATGATAGTTTACCATGGGCAACTATTGGCATCGCGCCTAGGACAACTACAATACCCTAGTTGACCGCTAGGACTTTTACAATGCTGCCGAAAGACACGAAAGGTTCCATCCGTCATGGATTTGCTGATTGATATTCTGCTCGACGCCGGCAAGGACACGCTCTCGCTTGTGCCGTTTTTGTTGGTGACGTATCTGGCTCTCGAGACCTTGGAGCACGTCGCGGGTGACCGCGTTAACGGGGCCATCAAGCGCGCCGGCGCCGCGGGTCCCGTGGTTGGCTCGTTGCTGGGCATGGTGCCGCAGTGCGGCTTTTCGGCAATGGCGGCCACACTGTACGCCGGTCGCGTCGTGACCTTGGGCACGTTGGTGGCGGTGTTCCTTTCGACCTCCGATGAGATGCTGCCGCTGTTGCTCGCCGAGCAGGTGCCCGTGCAGACCATGACGATGCTTTTGGCTTCGAAAGCACTGATCGCGCTGGTCACGGGCTTTATCGTGGACGCTGCCATTCGCGGCCTGCGCCGTAACGCCCGCGCGCACGCGGCGATTCGCCGTACCGTGCTGGGAACCGCGGCCAATCCTGCCCATGTGAACTGCGCGCACGATGACCACAGCGGCGGTGACATCATCGACGAGGTGGCCGAGGCGGGCGTGAGCGCCGATCACATCCACGAGTTGTGCGAGCGCGACCATTGCGGTTGCGATGATGATGAAGATGAACGCGAGCGCGACCACGGACACAGCCATGACCACGGTCACGCAGGCGAGCATGAGCACCACCACGGCCATGGGTACGACCACGGTCACTCCCACGAAGGTGCGCCCGTCCTGTCGATTATCCGCAGCGCGATCTCGCACACCGTGCAGGTTTCGGTTTTTATTTTCCTGGTGACGCTGGTCCTGGTCGCCGTGCTCGAGACCTTCGGCGAGTCCGCGATCGAGCAGTTCCTGCGTGGCAACGAGACGCTCGCCGTCCTGGGTTCGGCGCTTGTCGGCCTGATCCCCAACTGCTCGGCGAGCGTGGTCATTACGCAGCTGTACCTGGAGGGCGCGCTACAGCTGGCGCCGATGCTCGCCGGCACGCTCATTTCCGCCGGCGTGGGCTACCTGGTGCTGTTCCGCACCAACCGCAGCGCTCGCGAAAACGCCGTGTTCCTGGTCATGATGTACGTCATCGGCGCTGGCTGGGGCCTTATCCTATCCGCCTTCGGCCTCTAAGTAGGCCTAAAAATGGACTTCAAATAGCCATGCTCGGCGCCTGCGCAATGCGGCGACGCATGGCATTTTGAAGCCCGTTTTTTTTGTTGAGTCATGGATTCCGAGCGCTCACACCGCTCAAAACAAAAAGGTAGATTTCCGGGCATGTCCCGAAAATCTACCTTGGTTAGCGCAGCAGCTCGGTGAGGTTGCGCTTAAAGCGGGCCCGGTCTTCGCTGGTAAATGCCGCCGGTCCGCGAGTGCGTCCCCCGGCGCGGCGTACCTTCTTTTCCTCGTGGCGAATAAACAGTTGCATGTCGATGGTCGCCTTATCGTAGACGCGCCCGCGCACGCCGATGGCGGCGGCATCGCGCCCGAGCACCATGCTCGCCAAGCCAATGTCCTGCGTCACGACTACGTCGCCCGCCTGCAGGCGTTCGACAATGGCAAAGTCGGCGCTGTCGGCGCCAACGCTCACATCGAGCGTCGTGACCCAAAAGCCGCGTCGCGCGTACTCGGCATCGCGCGGGTCGTCGCGGCGAATGTGCCGTTCCAGGTTTTGCGTGCTGTTGCCGGCGATAACAACGGCGACGCCCGCCCGCCGCGCGCAGTCAATCGACTCGCGCGTGACCGGGCAGGCGTCGGCATCAATAAAGAGCGTTCGCGGCATCTAGTGCACCAGTTTGCCAAATTGAATAGCGCGAACGATCAGCGTTACGCCAAACACCAGCAGCGCGGCGCCGCTAAAGATGACGAGCATCTTGGCCGACCATAGCGGATAGATAAACACGAACATGCCGGCGATGATGGAGAGTGCGCCGCTCAGGATAGCGAGGGTGCGGTTGGACGAAAGCTCGGACTCCAGAATGGACATGACACCTTCGACAATCCAGCCAAAGCCGGCTACGATAACCACCATCGTGGTGAGCGTCGCGGTCGAGAAGGCCTGGTTGCGCAGGATTATGACGCCGCCCAAGATAATGAGTAGGTTGGAGATGATGCTCGTCACGCGCCAGCCGGTGGGCAGCAGCGGCTCAAAAATGGCAGTGAACAGCCTGATGGCAGCAGTGATTACAAAGTAAAAACCCAGGACAGTCGTCAAAAAGACGAGGGACTTGGCGGGTGCAAAAAGCAGCGCGATACCAGCAATGAGCGCCAAGACGCCCGTGATGGCGTAAATCCAGCGCACGGCCTTGACGGCCTTGCCTGCCATGCTTTTCTCGTCAAATCCAAACTGGCTCGATTTTTGGTCATCGTTCTTAAAGATGCCCATAATGTCTCCTTTCCGTGCGGCGTAAGCCTTGATCGTTACAACCAGTATCGCCTAAAGGCGCTGGCGTATGGGTCGGGGAGGGCGAAACGTAACCCAAAGGTCCCGAATTGTTTCCGTTGTTCCCCACGTCGCAATTTTCTATTCAACAGGTGTAGAACATTGCAGCCCTGTTCGTTATTGCCTACGTTTTAGGTTAGATTTTCCTAAGGACAATTGGCTTGTATTGGGGGTCCCTATGAACGAAGCAGTTCCCGAGGCACCGTTGAGTGTCGAATCGATGGCAAAGCAAGGCTGCGAAAAGCTCGGCTTGGACGCGTTTGATGCGCTGGTCCGTCGTGCCCGTACATGCCGCCGTTTTGACGAGTCCATGCGCGTGCCGCGCGAGTTTTTGCTCGAGCTGGCGGAACTGGCGCACCTGGCTCCCTGCGGCGCCAATGCTCAGCGTCTTCGTTTTCATGTGGTGAGCGGTGCCGAGGACTGCGCGCGCGTGTTTGACGAGCTTGCATGGGCCGGCGCGCTTAAGGATTGGCCGGGTCCTGCCGAGGGCGAGCGCCCGACCGGCTACATCGCGATTCTGGCCGAGCGCGCCGTTCCGGGCAAGCCTGCCGCTCCCATTACCGAGGTCGACACGGGCATTGCCGCGCAGACGATGATGCTCGCCGCCCGCAGCGCCACGCCCGAGGTGGCGGCCTGCATGTTCAAGGCCTTTACGCCCCGCGCGATCGACGCCATGGGGCTCGATAACGACAAATACGAGCTCAAGCTGATCATGGCTTTTGGCGTGCCAGCCGAGACACAGGCGATCGACGCAATTGATTCCAACCCCGACGGCTCCATCAATTATTGGCGCGACGAGGCACAGGTGCACCACGTACCCAAGCGTTCGCTCGCCGACGTGCTGGTGTAGTTGAGCGTCACCGCGGTGTGATCCGGCGGTAAACCACCACAAAGGTGCCTGTCCCCTTTGCGGTGGTGCGAGAGGAGGGCGTGTGGCAGATTTGTATTTGGTGCGGCATGGGCAGACTGAGCTCAATGTGCAGAATATTTTGCAAAGTGGGCACGATTCGCCGCTTACGGCGCGCGGGCGCGAGCAGGCGCTGGCGACGCGCGCGGCGTTTGAGGCGCGTGGCGTGACCTTTGACCGTGTGTATTCCTCCCCGTTGGGCCGGGCGCGGCGTACGGCTGAGCTAATTGCTGGTGAGGGCCGCTCGATAGAGCTGGTCGATGACCTACGCGAGTGGCATTTGGGCTCGCTGGAGGGTACATCAAATCGCGATATGCCGCCGCAGCCCTGGGGCGATTATCCGGTTGCCTTTGGTGGCGAGTCGGAAGTGCAGCTTCAGTCGCGCATGGTCGCGGCGCTGTCCCGCATCATGGCCAGGCCGCAGCACGACTGCGTGGTGGCGGTTTCCCACGGCTCAGCCTGCCAGGAGTTTCTTGAGTATGTGACTGGCAGGGGAGAGCTACCCGACAACGGAGCCGTGCTTCATTTTGGCTATTGCGACGGGGCGTTTTCGCTCCTTGATTGGTAACGAACGAAAGGACCCCTATGAATAAAGACCTGTATCTGGTTCGTCATGGGCAGACAATATTCAACCTTAAGCGCATTATTCAGGGTTGGAGTGACTCGCCGCTCACGCAGCTGGGATGCGACCAGGCGGCACGTGCCGGCATGTTCTTACGTGCGCGCGGCATTGAACCCGATCATGCCTACACCTCCACACTTCATCGCACCGAGCAGACTATCGCCAACTTGTGGCCGGGCTTGGCGTACGAGCGCCTGGACGGCCTGCGTGAGTGGTTCTTTGGCGACTTTGAGGCCGAGCGCGTGATACTCATGCCCGAGCGCCCGTGGCGCGACTTCTATTGTCAGTTTGGCGGCGAGGGCCAGATGCAGGTGCGCGAGCGCATGGTGGCGACGCTGACCGAGCTTATGCAGCGTCCGGACCATGCGTGCGTGCTCGCGGTAAGTCATGGCTCGGCTATCAAGGAGTTTATGGATCACGTGAAGGGCGCGGCGGCAGACGAGCGCGACCGTGTGCCAGGCAACTGCTCGGTGCTGCACTTTGCGTTTGACGACGAATCCGACACGTTTGAGCTGATTGAGATTTTTAAGCAGGAGGATTACGCATGCGAGCTGGGCCTTGAACCGCTTGTGGCTACTGCAGGTCCGCAGCGCGGATAACGCGAGCGTGGCGGCTCGGGTCGCCGGCATAACTTCTCGAAGCAAAAGGGGCGGAGATGCATGTACCTGCTGCATCTCCGCCCCCTGTTTGTTGAGCTGCCGATTTTTGTGCTGCGCGGTCTGGTCTTGCTAGAACCGCGCGACTTGGTGCGTGAGCAGACCCGTCGGAACCTGCGGCGCGGCGCCGGCGATCTGCGCGGCGGGGAACAGTGCGGCTACAGCAAAGTTGAACGGCTCTTTGCCCGTGTAGGTGCCGGCAGCATGGGCATCGTCGGCCAGGAGCTGTGATGCCTCGACTAGTGCGGCAGTGTAGGCAGGGTCGTCGGCCAGTGCCGGCTCCGGCGCCTGGTCGAGCATGGCATGGATGGCGCCGACGGCGTCCTCGCGCTTGACCTCCCACACGCGGTGCGTAATGCCCGCGGGGTCGGTGACGGCGTAGAGCGAGGCGCCCTCTTTGGCAGCGCCCAGGATGATGTCCATGACGGGCGACGTCTCGTAGGCGAGCGACACGGGGCGCGGCTGTACCTTGAGGTCGGCGATTGCGCGCGCAGCGGCGGTCGAATCGGCAACCGCGTCGCCGCCCGCCAGCGCACCAACCGGGCAGATCGCCACGACACCCGTCACACGTCCCGGCTCGCCCGAGCATTCGTACACGTAATACGCCGCACCCGGGTCCTTGAGCATCAGACCATCGGCAATGGCTTCGCGCAGGGCTTCGTTGTCACTCAGAATACTGCCCATTGCAGGCAGCGCCTCGAGCACGCGGTCCTGAGCCGGGCGGATGCAGGGAAACGGAAGTGCTTTCATGGGCGGTCCTAACGCGCGAGTCGGTTTGTTCGCGGCTTATTATGCCCCAACTTGGCCGCTCGCGTCCCAGAGCACGTTATCGGCGAGCGCGATTAGCACCTGCTGACAACGAACGATATCGGCGTGGGGCACATATTCGTTGGGCTTGTGCGCGAGCGCGAGCGACCCGGGACCGTAGCTCATGCAATTGCGGTTACCTGTCTTGCCGGCAATGACGGCGGTGTCGGTGTAGCCGGTAAAGAAGCCGACGGTCGTGTCCGCGTCCGTCACGTCATCGGCGGCACGCTTGAGCGCTGCTAGAAGGGGAGAGGTCGGATCGCGCTCGATAGCGGGGCGGTCGCCTGTCACGGTATAGCTTCCATGGCAGCCGGGGACCGCGGCTTCGGCGCCGGCGATGGCCTGCTCTACCATGCGCTTCGCGACGGCCGTATCGGTCGGCGGAGTCAGGCGCATATCGACCCAGACCTTGGCGCGGTCGGGCACGACATAGGGGCGATATCCGCCCTCGATTTGGCCAAACGTGATGGTCGAAGACCCCAGCTCATCGTGCGCGGGCAGCGCCACAAACGCGCGACGGAGCGAACACACGACCTCGGCCATGGCGGCGACGGCATCCGCGCCCTTCCACGGCTGGCTCGCATGCGCCGTCACGCCGGCCATTTCAATCTCGAACCACGTACGCCCCTTGTGCGCCACCTGGATCTGTCCGTCGGTGGGCTCGGTGTCCAGCACCCATTCGCGCGAACCGACCCAGCCGGCATCGATGGCTGCCTCGGAGCCTCGCATAAAGTCTTCCTCGTCGACCGAGCAGATGAGCGAAAAGCCGCGGCGGGGCAGCGCGCCAGCCGCCGCCACGCGCTCGAGCGTATGGACCAGTGCGGCAATGGCGCAGGCCAGGCCACCCTTCATATCGCAGGCACCACGGCCGTAGAGTTTATCGTTGCGCACGATCGCTCCGAGCGGCGGAATGTCCGCGTCCCAGCCATCGCCCAAGGTGACGGTATCCAAATGGCAGATGTAGACGAGCCGTGGCTCGTCGCTTTGGCCCGGCACGGTGACCATTAGATTGCGGCGTCCGGGGAGTACTTCGTGCTCTGCAATCTGCACGGCATCGAGTACCGGATAGCTCAGCTGCGCCAACCGTTCCTCAACCAACGCTTTGATATAGCGCTCAATCTCGTCCTCATACGCACCCGGGTCTGAACTGTCGATCCGCACGAGCCCTTGCGTAAGCCGCCAAGCAAAATCTGTATCAACCATAGGCACCTCACAGATAGTTAGGTCAACATACAGATTGTATGCCAAGAAGCGGCTCAGTGCATTTAATGGAGCGCTCACAAAAATGGGGGCGCCTCTCGTGCGAAAGGCGCCCCCGCGGGCATTCAATGTCAGCGACGGGCAGGCCACATGGGGAACTGCCCGTCAGGTCAGTCGGCGCTACTTGATCACGCGCACGCGATACATCGACGGAATCTGCTTGAGCGCCTCGATGGTGCTGCTGTTCAGGTGCTCATCGGTGTCGAACATGGTGTAGGCGTTCTCGCCGGCGGACTCGTTGGTCATGCGCTGCACGTTGGCGTTGTCCTTGGCAAGGATGGCTGTGATCTGGCCGATCATGTTAGGCACGTTGGCGTGCAGGCAGGCGATGCGGCTTGCGGCGCGCGCCTTGCCCATGCTGCAAGCGGGGTAGTTGACGCTGTGCGCGATGTTGCCGTTCTCCAGGTAATCCTTGAGCTCGCTAATGGCCATGTCGGCGCAGTTCGCCTCGGCCTCGCCGGTGCCGGCGCCCGAGTGCGTGGTGATAAACGTGTTGGGCATCTTAACGGTTTTGGGCGTGGCAAAGTCACAGCTAAACCAGCTCAGCTTGCCCTCGCGCAGGGCGGCATCGACGGCATCCTCGTCGATGATGGTCTCGCGCGCGTAGTTGATCAGTACGGCGTTGGGGGCCAGCAGGTCGATCTGCTCGGTGCTGATCATGCCGATGGTGTCGGCCTTGCTGGGCACGTGCACGGTGAGGTAGTCGCAGCCGCGGCACAGGTCCTCGAGCGTGCCCACGCGCTGCACCTCGCGGCTCAGCACCCATGCGTGCTCGACGGAAATAAACGGGTCGTAGCCGTAGACGTCCATGCCTAGATCGACGCAGGCGTTGGCGACCTTGGAGCCCACGTTGCCCAGGCCGATGACGCCGATGCGCTTGCCCTTGAGCTCGCGGCCCACAAAGGCCTTCTTGGCCTTCTCGGCGTCGACCTGTATCTCGGGGTCGTCGGCGTTGTCGCGGACCCAGTTCATCGACTGCACCACGCCGCGGCTCGAAAGCACCAGCATGCCCAGGACGAGCTCCTTGACGGCGTTGCTGTTGGCGCCGGGGGAGTTAAAGACGACGACGCCCTTCTTGGCGTACTCCTCGACGGGGATGTTGTTGACGCCGGCGCCGCAGCGGGCGATGGCGCGGATGCCCTCGGGCAGCTCGTAGCCGTGCAGGTCGGTGGAGCGCATCAGTATGGCGTCGGCCTCTTCGGCGGTGCTCACAAATTCGTAGCCCTCGCCAAACTCGACTTTGCCGTCCTTGGTGATGTCGTCGATGGTCTTAATCTTGCGCATGAAAAACTCCTTAGCAGGTTTGGTTTAAACAGGTGGTTTGAAGTGGCTGGCCGGCCCGCGCGTTGCGGGCTAGTTAGATCGCGGACTCAAACTATGCTGCGCTTCGAAGTCCTTCATGTACGAGGCCAGTGCCTGCACGTCTTCCAATGTCACGGCGTTGTAGACGCTGGCGCGCATACCGCCCACCAGGCGATGGCCCTTGACGTTTTGAATCTGGTGCTCGGCCGCGCCTGCAACAAAGGCCGCGTCGAGGTCGGCATCGCCGGTACGGAACGTGACGTTGGCGATGGAGCGGCTGTCGGCTTGCGTGGTGCTATGGAACAGCTCGCTGTGTTCGAGCAGGTCATAGAGCAGGTTGGCCTTGGCCCAGTTGCGCTCGGCCATGGCGGCAAGTCCGCCGGTCTGCTCAACCCAACGGAACACCTTGCCGCACACGTAGATGCCAAAGGTGTTGGGCGTGTTGAGCATGGAGCCCTTGGCGGCCTGGGTTTTAAGGTCCATGTACTGTGGCGTCTGCGCAAAGGCGGGGCCATCTGCGATGAGGTCGTCGCGCGCGATGATCACGGTCACGCCCGCGGCGCCGGCGTTTTTCTGAGCGCCGGCGTAGATGAGGCCGTAGTGCTCAACGTCGAGCGGCTGCGACAGAAAGCAGCTCGAGACATCGGCGACCAGCGGCACGTCGCCGCAATCGGGCAGCTCGTGGAACATGGTGCCGAAGATGGTGTTGTTCTGGCAGATGTAGACGTAGTCGAGCCCGTCGCCCGCGGCCTCGGCGGCAATGCGCACGTTGATGTCGGCCATGGTGGGAATGCGGTCGAAATTGGTGCTCTCGGAGCTTGCGAGCAGCACGGCCTCGCCGTACTTGGCGGCCTCCTTGTACGCCTTGTTGGCAAAGTTGCCGGTCACGACGTAGCCGGCGCGGCCGCGGCGCATGAGGTTCATGGGGATGCCCGCAAACTGCAGCGTGGCGCCGCCCTGCAAAAACAGGACACGGTAGTTGTTGGGGATGTTCAGCAGACGGCGCAGGGTTGCCTCGGCGTCGTCGATAATCTGCTGGTACATGCTAGATCGATGGCTCATCTCGAGCACGGACATGCCGCAACCGCGGTAGTCCATCATCTCGTCGGCGATCTCGGCGAGCACGCTTGTAGGCAGTGCAGCCGGGCCAGCTGAGAAGTTGTGCACACGTGCCATCTTCTGGTTCCCCCTCGTAGTCGTTTGAACGTTCGGGATACTTTAGCACAGTGGAGCGCCGGGCGCGACCGCATTACGGTAAAACTCGAGTGTGCCGCTATGGTTTACAGGATGGTTACATGGGGGAGGGCTTATCTCGAAGCTCGCATCCGATCTGCCTCGGCTTTTGCTTGTTTCCAGGGTCGAATGTGGCCGTTGGTGAGGTCGTCGTAACCATGAGCGATGGTACGTTGAATGTGATCTTCGCGTTCCTGAATGGTAGTTAGCGCGCGCGTCTGATCAGAAATAGGCTTTACGACAGGCATATGAAACTCCTTACATAGAATCATATGTATAACTCTATGTTGAGCGTAGCGGAGGATGGCGTTGGGCGTGTGCGTGCCTGCATTCGTAAGCGCGGTTGTCTGGCAAGTGTGATTTGGGGCGACCTCGTCAAAGCTTCTGAGCTGCGAAAATGACCGTTAACCGGATTAAATTTTGTTGCTCAACATTTGACACTCTGGGCGTGGTAACTTTTTTACCAACAGGTATGATTATTGTCATGTGCGCCGCGCCTGCCTGCCGGGTTGCGGCGCACTTGTGACAGCCTTTGACACCCTTGGAGCGTGTACTGTGGATGTAACCACAAAAAGCGTTCGGGGGGGGGTGCTCACCCGCGAGCAATTCCTCCCGCATGAGATGCGCATCGTCGCTGCCCTTCGTATGCAGGGCGCAAGCGACGAGCAGGTCATTGTACGCGTAAAGAGCGAGAACCTCTTTCAATATCCCACGGAGCGCATGGTCGCCAACCGCGCAACCGTGTGCCTTCGCCGCCTTGACGCCATGGTGCCCACGGACGCCGTATGCGCCGCGCGCGGCATCGACCCCAAAACCGCCGTCGAGGCTGCGTCATCCCTAACCAGGCTCATGGCATCCGGCACTCCCACGCAGGCGGACCAGGCCATCTTCTACAGCATGATCTGCCGCTACGATATCGTGCGCGAGCTCGTGCTCGTCGAGGTGGGGGAGCGCCTACAAAACTTCGATTATGCCTTTACGGCGGTTGACCTCAACGCCTTTATGACACGCTTTACCACGGAGTATCCGGACGCGGCCCGCTGGACTGAGGCCACGGTCAAGCGCATTAAGGGCTCGCTCCGCCAGACGCTCCGCCATGCCGGCCTTATCGGCGAGGGCCAGGGCCCGGAGTCCGAGCGCCTGTCACCACTCTTCCTCGATTCCGATGTCGAGCGAGCCTTGGTTCAGCTGGGCGAGCAGTCGCTTATCGCGGCCCTTACCGGCAGGGCGGTGATGTAGCGTGGCTCCCGTCAAAAGCGCCGTCGACCCTGTTATCACCCCGGCGACCGATCTCACCACCAATATCGGCATCCATTCCCGCAAGAGCGTCGTGGCGGCGCATGTCCGCTACGAGCGCGCCTGTCAGGAATTTGAGCGCCGTGCGCAGCTTCTGCGCGAGTGCCTGTGCAGCGAGGACTTTTTGGCCAACAAGGGCATAGGCAATGAGATCGGCTTCCACACCTTTTGCTATGACCCCGCGCTGGAGTTTGAGGCGCGTGCATTATTTGACACCCTTTCACGCGATGCCGAGGCCGACAAGCTTCCGTGCACGCTCAAGGTCGTGAACCTTTACGACGCCGTGCTGGCAATTCTCGAAAAGCGCCGTGTCCTCAAGGCTATCCCGCACCAAGAGGAGCGCCGCGGTACCCAGCGCGTGCTCGAGGACGTGGCCAAGTTCGCCTCGCCCGAGAAGGTCGCCGCGTACATCCTTGAGCAGACCGAGCCGCACGCGCCTGGAGACGTCGTTCTCCTCACCGGCGCGGGCGAGGTTTTCCCGTTCTTTCGCATACACACGCTTCTCCACTGCATGCTTGCGGATTTTGATGAGGTGCCTGTGGTCGCCGCCTATCCGGGCAGTTTCAACGGCTCTTCTTTCCAGCTCTTTAACCGTCTGCCGGCCGACAACTACTACCGCGCCATCGATATCTCGTAAGCACGGCTCCCCGCAGACAAGTCCCTGCCGCCGGTAACAACCCTTTGCCATAACGTTCCCAAACCCAAAGGAGCACCCATGGACAACACGATCATTCGCGACCTCTTTGCAAAAGACATCAACCGCTCCATCAACGGCGTGGTCAAGGTCCAGGATTCAAAAGATGGGTCCATCCGCCAGGAGCTTGACGAGTACGTGGTGACGCGCGAGTTGCAGAGGCATTTTGCCACGTTCTTCAAGGCCTACGGCGATGCCATCGGTGTGCCCACCGACAAGATCGGCGTGTGGATCAGTGGTTTCTTCGGTTCCGGTAAATCGCACTTCCTCAAGATGCTGAGCTACCTGCTCGAGAATCGCCAGATCGGCGGCAAGAGCGCCATCCGCTACTTTGACGGCAAGATCGTCGACCCCATGGTCGAGGCTGCCATGGAGCGCGCCTGCTCGGTGTCCACGCAGGCCATCCTCTTTAACATTGATAGCAAGGCGGGCCAGTGGAAGCAGGGCGATACGGCTCCCACGGCGCTGCTTCGCGGCTTTGAGCGCATGTTCTACGAGGCGCGCGGCTTCTACGGCGAGGACCTAAAGCTTGCAAAGCTCGAGGACCACATCGATTCCCTGGGCAAGACCCAGGAGTTCCGCGAGGCCTTTGAGCGCGTCAACGGCGAGTCCTGGCTCCAGACCCGCGACACCTACAGCTACTTTGAGGACGACGTCGTCGAGGTGCTGCAGAGCGTGCTCGGCATGAGCGAAAAGGCCGCATGGAACTGGCTTGAGGGTTCTGAGGACGAGGTTTTGGCCCCCGATGTCTTTGCCAAAAAGGTTAAGGACTACGTAGACGCTCAGGCAGCGGCCCACGGCGGCAACTACCGTTTGCTCTTTATGGTCGACGAGGTGGGTCAGTTTATTACAAACGACCGGGATCCAAGCCTTATGTTGAGTCTTCAGACCATCGTCGAGGAGCTGGGTGCCGCCTGCGGTGGCCGCGTGTGGGTGATGGTCACGAGCCAGGAGGCCATCGACAACCTGAGCCTGCCCGTGGGCAATGACTTTTCAAAAATCCAAGGCCGCTTCAATACCCGCCTTTCACTCTCCAGTTCCAGCGTGGACGAGGTCATCCAGCGCCGTGTGCTCGAGAAGACCGCGCCGGCGGCCGATATGCTTGCACAGGTCTACGAGCAAGACGCCGCCGTCCTCAAAAACAATTTTACCTTTGAGGGTGGCTCGCGCTCCGACCTTGCCGGCTTCGCCAACTCCAAGGATTTTGTGGCCAGCTACCCGTTTGTGGGCTACCAGTTTAAGCTTCTGCCCGACGTGATGACCGAGGTACGCAAGCACGGTGTTAAGGCCAAGCACATGTCCACGGGCGAGCGCTCCATGCTGAGCGCGTTTCAGGAGAGCGCTCAGGCCATCCAGCATGACCAGACTGGTGCACTCGTGCCGTTCTGGCGCTTCTTCGACACAATCTCCAAGGATTTGGAGCACGGCATCATTCAGGTCGTCGTCTGTGCGGAGCGCGCGGCTGAAAACGCAGAGGGTCTTGAGAGCTACGATGTCCGGGTGCTTAAGCTCCTGTACTTGATCCGCTACATCGGCTACGTCAAGGCCACGGTCGAGAACATCTCCATCCTTATGATCGATAGCCTGGACGTGGACAAGCGCGCCCTTAAGGACCGCGTCAAGGAATCTCTCGCCCGCTTGGAGCGCGAGAGCTACGTGGCACGCCAGGGCGATACCTATAGCTTCCTCACCGACGAGGAGCAGGAGATAGCGCAGGAGATCGCACGCACCCCGATCGACAACGCGAAGGTGATTGAGTACATCAAGAAGCGCCTGTTCGAAAGCATCTACACTGCGCGCAAACTCAACCGCGGGGCCAACGACTTTCCGTTTGACCGCTATGTGGACGGCTCAATCCACGGTACCAGCATGGGCGGCATGGAACTTTCCGTGGTGACCATGGCCAGCGATCTGGGCCGTTCGGACGATGCCGAGCTGGCATTGAAATCCGTGGATAAGGCCATCGTGGCCTTGAGCGACGAGGTGGATTATTGGGCCCCACTCGTCAACGCCGCTAAGATTCGCATGTACGCCCAGACGCGCAATCTGCAGGAGCTACCGCCGAGTACCCGCCAGATTGTCGAGGCCAAAATGCGCGAGAAGGACTTTAACGAGAAAGAGGCTGACGCCCTTTTGGCTGAGGCGGTGCTCCATGCACGATGCGCCGTCAACGGGCGCATGATTGAGATCCGTGCTGCCAAACCCGCTCAGGTCTTTGAGCAGGTGCTGGCGCAGCTGTGCGATGTGGTCTTTGAAAAGGCCGACTATATCGGCGCGCCGGTCACGAGCGATTCCGATATTCGCTCTACTCTGGTGGGCAACGTTCAAGTGGGGCTCGCTGGCATGGATGCAGGTAACACGCGTGCGCTCAAAGAGGTCGAGGACTACCTCAAAGTGCAGCACCAGCGCCACCTGGATACCGCTATGGGCGATATCCAGCGCCAGTACCAGCAAAAGCCCTTTGGCTGGCGCGAGGTCGACATCGCAAATGTGGTGGCGCAGCTTGTGGTGGAGCAGCGCGCGCAGGTGCTGTTTGGCGGTCAGACGGTTCAAGCTAACGACAGCCGCATGGTGGCGCTCCTGCGCAAGGATGCCGATAAGGCCCAGGTGCGCTTGCGCATGCGCATGAGCGACCGGTTGCTACGCGCCACGGGCGAACTCATGTGTGACCTGTTTGATCTCAAGACCGTACCCTCCAACGAGGATAAGCTCGTGGCCGAGCTCAAAGAGCGCCTTGAGGGCTTGCGCGAGGCGTGCCTCGCCATGGCACGCGACTACTACACGGGCATCAAGCCGGCCTACCCGTATCCCGGTGAGGACGAGTGCGAGAAGATGCGCTCGGAGGTGGCCGACGTCCTTAAGGACCAGAACGAGGCCGAGGCGCTCTTGACCACGTTCACCAAGCATGAGGAGCGTTTGCTCGATGCCAAGGAAGACTTTGACAAGGTGGTTGAGTTCTTCGAGTCCAATCAACGAACAGCGTTTGACCACGCCAGGGATTTCTTGAACCGCACCGAGGGTATCGAGTATGCCTCCGATGACATTCCCGGTGCGGTGGAGAACGTGGCAACGGTTCGTGAGATCCTCAAAGATCCCAAGCCCTACGGCCGTATTAAAGACCTGCAGCCGCTTATGGATCCCGTTGAGGATGACATGAAAAAGCTGTTGGGCATCCGCCGCAATGAGTTTTTGTGTCGCATCGAGAGCGATCTGCAAGACCTGCGGGCGCAGGCCGAGAGTCAAAAGGGCTTTGTCAATCAGGCCAAGGATGCCATAGCAGACGCCGGCACTAAATACGAGTCGTTCAAAAACCGTGCCCACAGCGCTCAAAGTCTCAACGAACTGAGTGTTGTTGCAACTAACTGGGGCGACTGGCTCAGTGCGGCGGCCAACGAGATGTACGACGCTGTGGATGAGGCCCGCGTGCGTATGGACAACGAGCGCCGCACCACCGAGGTCATGAGTACGGGCGAGGTGGTCAAGAAGGTCTCCAACAAGGGCGCCGCACCGTCTGCTCCCGTGCCCGCGCCCAAGCCCCAGCGCAAGATCAAGACTGTGCGTCGCGCCGATCTGGCCAAGCCGAGTCGTCTCTTGTCCGCAGAGGACGTGGAGCGCTACGTGGACGAACTGCGCTCCCGCCTTATGCAGGCGCTCGCTGCAAACGACGAGATCCGTATCAACTAACCCGCGGAGCCACCGGTGCCAAAGCGCGCACCGGTGGCTTATGGCGTTTAGAAAGGCTCATCAACCATGAACGATTCTGCTCTTAAGAGCTTCTGCACCTGGGCCCGTACGGAGCTCATCAAAGGCGTGGAGGCGCAGATGGTGCGCTACGGCATCACCGAACCTGCACCCGCGCCCGTTGGGTCCGAGACCGTCAACGGCCTGCCCCTAAGTCCGGCTGAGATTGAGCAACGCGACGAACTGCTGCGCATGCAGGCGGAGGTGGGTCACGAGGCGCTGCGCGACCGTGCGGCCTACACCTGGTTCAACCGCATCGTGGCCATTCGCTTCATGGATGCATGCGGATGGCTTCCCAGCCGTATGCGCATGCTAAGTTGTGCGGACGGCAGCCATGGCAGCGAGGCCGTGGAGAACGCACTGGACGTGGAGATAGCGACGGCCGATACCGATCGCATAGCCGAGCTCAAGATGGCGGGCTTGGATGAACCGTTGTGGCGCTACCTGTTTGTTGCTCAGTGCGAGGAGCTTGCCGATTGCCTGCCGGGCGTCTTTGAACGCGTGGGCGGAGCCATGGAGCTGCTGTTGCCCCAGGGCCTCATGATGGCTGACAGTGTGGTGGGCAAACTCAATGCCGTCCTCACTGACGAGGACTGGCGCGAGGGCGTGACCGTTCTGGGCTGGATGTATCAGTACTACAATGCCGACGTTAAAGACGAGTTCTTCAAGTCTAAGCGCAAGGCAGCGGCGGCGGACATCGCGCCCGCCACGCAGCTCTTCACTCCCGAGTGGATCGTGCGCTATATGGTCGAGAACTCACTCGGCCGTCTGTGGATGCTCAACAATCCGGGAAGTTCGCTACGCGAGCGCATGGAGTATTACATCGAGCCCGATGCTGAGCACGAGGACTTTATTCGCATTTCGAGTCCCGAGGAGATAACCCTCTGCGACCCCGCATGCGGCTCGGGCCATATCTTGGTCTATGCGTTTGAGCTGCTCTTCCATATGTACGAGGAGCGCGGCTATCGTGAGCGCGAGATTCCCGAACTCATTCTTACTAAAAACCTTGCAGGTATGGAAATCGATTCCCGCGCGGCACAGATCGCGGAGCTGGCGCTTGCCATGTGCGCCCGCGAGCACGACCGTCGCTTCTTTAGGCGTGGCGTTCGCGCCGACGTTACCGTGCTCTCGAGCATCCCGCTAGGGGAGGACGGGCTGCCGGGTAACAAGAAGCTCGCCGAGGAGCTGAGTCATTTGGGCGAGATCGGTTCGCTGCTCAATCCCTCAGAGGACGAGATCGACGAGCTCAAGGCTGCCGCCGCGAGTTGTTCCGAGGACCTTTTTGCTTCTGCGACCAAAACTAAGCTCGAAAGCGCCGTCGCCATTTGCGAGAAACTGTCCCGTCGTTTTATCTGCGTCGTGGCGAATCCTCCGTATATGGGCAGCAGCAGCTTTAACCCCTTCATGAGTAAGTGGGTCAAGAAGAACTACCCCGACGTGAAGAGCGACCTGTGCACGTGCTTCATCGAGCGCGGGTTCAGCCTTGCCAAGGACCGCGGTTACGCGGCCATGGTCACCATGCAGAGCTGGATGTTCCTGGGCAGCTTCGAGAAGATGCGCTCCTCGCTCATCGACGGCAAGACGATCGTCTCGATGGCGCACCTCGGCCCCCGCGCATTCGACGCCATCGGCGGCGAGGTCGTCAATGTGACCGCCGACGTCATCTACAACGGCCGCGCGGCATGCGGTGGCGCCTACGTTCGCCTCGTCGACATCAACGGCAGCGAGGCGAAGCGCCTCAAGCTGCTCGAGGCGATCGAAAACCTCGACTGCGGCTGGTTCTACCGGCGCGACGCCGACACCTTCAAGCAGATTCCCGGCACCCCCATAGCCTACTGGGCCAGCGACGGACTACTTTCTGCGATGGCTGATGGCGTTAAACTATCTTCGTTCGGAAGAACGTCTAAGGGAATTATCACTGGTAAAAATGATAAGTTCATTAGGCTTTGGTGGGAGTGCGCCGTTGGAGCTATCGGTTTTTCGTCATCATCTGTATCCGATTTATTTAGTGGCAGAAAATGGCACCCCTGCACAAAGGGAGGCTCTTATCGTAAATGGTTCGGTAATCTTGACTCTGTAATTGATTGGTCAAATAACGGTCACAGTGTGTTTGAGTCGGCCTCGCGTGAAGGAAACCATGCGCAAGATTATTCGGATGAACTGAAATTCAAGCCCGCCATTTCATGGTCGGCGATTACTTCGTCCATCCCTTCGTTTAGGTATGCGTCCAATTGTCTTTCAGAGCATGCCGGCATGTGCCTTTTTGTTCCTGAGGATAAAATCGGTTATATGTTGTCGCTGCTTAACTCCAGCGTTTCTAAAGAGTATTTTTCGTTAATCGCTCCAACTCTGAACGTTAACGCTGGTGATGTGGATAAGTTTCCCGTCCTACTGAGTTGCTTCAATCTCGTAGACGGGTTATTTAAGGAAAGCAGAGGATTATCAAAAACCGACTGGGACTCGTTTGAAACCTCCTGGGATTTCAAACGTCATCCTCTCGTTTAGGAGTCCACATGTCGCAGAAGAAAAAGGCTAACAATAATAAATGCGCACATCCACCTCTTAAGAATGATGTGTCGTGGATAAAACAGGTTCATGAATCGTATAAGGACGATGTCTCTAAGAAAAAACTACGCATATATTTGCAAAGATTTGTATCCGAATCAGAAGCTATTGATGCTACGAGGCAGACCAATGGGTTTATTACTGATTTGAATATTTATACTACTGTTCAGGCAAATGCGTTTCTTGAACAGATGTGTTTCGACAGTGCCGTTAAAACAAGATGGGCATATACCCCTAATGACCTTGCAAAAGCGGCCCACGAAGCAGGTAGCGATTCATCTGATTTTATTAAACGAGATTACGAGTTTGCCCTCATTTGCTTATCAACAGCGGCTTGTCTTAACAAAAGGATTGCTGGGCTTTCAGAATTCAAGCCGGGTGCGAAGACCAAAACAGGCAGGAGAAAACAGAATAAAAGTTCATTTAGAAGACTTGATGCCGTTTTTAGACATCTGAGGAATGCTCTCGCTCATGGTCAATATTTGCGAGTTGTTAAGCCCGATGGATCAGTGTGGTGGGCTTTACAGGACGCAAACGGTAAAGGAAACGTCACGGCAAGAATGCTACTGAAAGAGGATACGCTTGATGCATGGGTGAATCTGCTCTCGCTAAGAGACAAGAGATATAGAGATAAAAGCTAGTAGTTAGAATATGTGCGAAATTGCATCGACTCAGTTCCTCAAGCTTCCCGTACAGCGGGGAGAGCGTTTTAGCGGTTTTTTTGGATACTGCAATCCGTTTTTTCGCAGTGGTTTCCAACAGCAACGAAAGGATGGCCTACCATGGCCACTTTACTTCATGATAAATACGAGGCTCGCAAGGCCGAGGTCAATGCTCGCTTTGAGCAGCTTCGCGCTAACGAGGAAGAGCTCAACCGAATCTTTGCCAAGATCTACAACATGGAGGGGGAGGTGCCCATCGAGGTCGAGGATAAGTACGTATCGGTGGCGCGCATCTTCGATACCGCCGACGAGATTCCCGAGAGCTACAAGGGCAACAAGTATGTGCGCACCAAGCGCGACGAGATCACCTCGCTCATAAGCTATGCCGTGGGCTGCATGTTCGGCCGCTATTCGCTGGACGTGGACGGTCTGGTTTTGGCCGATCAGGGTGCCACGGTCAACGACTATCTGGCCAAGATGCCCGATCCCGATCACGTGACCTTTATGCCCGACGGCGACAACGTGCTGCCCATTACCGATGACGAGTACTTTGACGACGACATCGTGCGCTACTTTATCGACTTTGTGCGCACCGTGTACGGCGAGGAGACGCTCGAGCAGAACCTGGCCTTTATTGCCGAGGCGCTCGGTGGCAAGGGCACCTCGCGCGAGGTTATCCGCACCTACTTTTTGAAGGACTTCTTTAAGGATCACTGCCAGACCTACAAGAAGCGTCCCATCTACTGGCTGTTCGACAGTGGCAAAAAGAACGGCTTTAAGTGCCTTGTTTACATGCATCGCTATCAGCCCGACCTGCTGGCTCGCATCCGCACCGACTATGTGCATGGGCAGCAAGAACGCTACCGCGCCCAGATCGGCTATGCCAACGATGCCCTTGCCGATGCCGAGCGCGGCGAGCGCGTGCGTCTGGACAAGCGCGTCAAAAAGCTCAATGACCAGCTCAAAGAGACTATTGCCTTCGAGGAGAAGCTGCACCACTTGGCAGACCAGATGATTAAGATCGACCTGGATGACGGCGTCAAGGTCAACTACGCCAAGTTTCAGGATGTGCTGGCAAAGATTAAGTAACTGCAGATACGGTAAGGATATTCATGCCCAAGATCGATGTAGAAGAACAGCTCAAGCTGCGGTTTTTGCAGCCGTTGCCCTCATGCGTGCCGCGTCGTGTAGTGGTTTGGCACGATGCGGACGGCGAGTTTGCCCCTGAGTTTGAGCGATTGGCTGCCGTGGGTTTCGACGGTGCGGGGGCCGATGGCGGCGTTATGCCCGCTCACGGTGACTTTGAGCGCCCGGTTCGGTTTGTTGAGGCCTGCGAGGGCCGCATGTTTGCCGTCAAGAAACTCGTCAACCGCGATGACCTTGTGAGCGATATCTTGCTGTATCGCCGTTGCCCGCGCGGCAGGCTTGAGGGCGATTGGCTTGCCGATGTTGAGCTGTATGCTGACCGGTTTCAAGCTGATTATCTTTCGCTTTTGGCCGATCAACTGGGTATCGAGAATATCGATGTCGTGCGCGAGAGCCTGCGAGCGCACAAGGCGTTCTTTGTCGCCAAGTCCCGCTGCGCTAAGTTTGTCGCATGCGTTCCGCATGCCGCGGGTGCATCCGATATCGAGCTCGGAATCCTTACGGTGATCTTTGGCGGCAAGGAACCGGGCGACGCGCGGCCCGCGTTTGTATTGCGCGGCTGCATGGCCACGCTGCTGCACGAGGGTCCCGAGGCGCTGGCCGCGCTGGTGGATAAGTACTGCGTGCGCGATGTTCTCGCTGCCTTTATGCTGCGCTGTTATGGGTTTGATGGACCGCTGCACGAGCGTGATTCACTGCTTATGCTTGCATCCCATGTGCTTCTTACGGCGGCATCCACCGCACTTCCCGAGGGAGCGCTCAAGGGGCTCGAAAACTATATGGCTCCCGCCTACGGCCCCTATTGCCTTGAGGCGGTGCGTACGTGGGACCAGGCCGCCGATGCCCGGGCATCGAGCGAGGACCTATTTGAGATTTGTCGTTTAGTTGAGGATGCCCGCGGGCTCTTTGCACGGTTCGAGACCCTGCCGATCGATTCGCTGGCTTCGCTTGATGTGTTCCCGTGCGTCAACGAGGTTGTGCTCTCGCAGCTGTTCTGCTCGTTTGCGCAAGGTGCAGACCGTGTTGAGGATGCGCGTGCCTTTGCTGCGCGCCGTTGCGACCTAAGCTGGTACCGTCGTGTCGAGAGCTACTTTGACCTGCTTGTCGCTGTGGCCGATATGTGCGCGTTTAGACAGACGCACGCGGGTGGGTTCCATCTGGCGCAGTCCCAGCAGGTGTGGGATGCCTATACGTCCGAATGGTATGCCATGGACGCTGCCTATCGCCATATGTGCACCGCGTATCTGCGGGCACGCTCCGTCGAGTGCGATGCGCTCGAGGAACCTGCCCGCGCCGTGGCGGACTGGGCGGAGAATCTCTACAGCAACTGGTTCTTGGCGGATGCCAATGCCTGCTGGGCGGCTGCTGCGCAAGGGGAGTGGGCCGATTGCGGCTACATCGATGGTCCCGCACGGCAGGATGAGTTTTACTGGCATGTGCTACCCGCCTTTGTGGGCTCTGCCAAAACAACGGTCGTTATCGTGAGCGATGCGCTGCGCTATGAGGTTGCCCGCGACGTTGCGGCGCTGCTCGAGCGCGAACGCGGCGGCAACGTCAAGGTCTCTAGCATGCAGGCGGTCTTTCCCTCCATTACCGAGGTGGGCATGCCTGCGCTGCTGCCGCACCAGGTGCTTGAGCTTGCAGAGGATGGCGCGTTTGTGTTGGCTGACGACATGCCCACTGCGACGACTCCGCAGCGCGAGGCCGTGCTTGCCCATGTTGAGCCTACAGCCCGCGCTTTGCGCTCGAGTGCATACCTCAACATGGCGGGAACCGAGCGCAAGGCGATGCTCAAGGACTCAAGACTTGTCTACCTCTATCACAACAAGATTGATGCCACGGGCGAGAAGGCCGCTACGCAGGATGACGTCTTCGATGCCTGTACGGACACCGTAGAGGAGCTTGCCGCGTTGGCGCGCCGCGTGTGCACCGACGCCCCGGGCGCGCGTGTTGTTATAACGGCGGATCACGGCTTTATCTACACGCGCCGGGAGCTCAGCGAGTGTCAGATGCTCGGCAAGCCAGATCTTCCCTTCCTTGACGCTCCCGTCATGCACGGCAAGCGTCATCTGGTGGTGCCCAACGAGGCCGTGACCAAGCTTTCGGACGAGGCATGCGGGGTGTTTGTTAATGTTGACATGGGACGTTTGGGTGCCGGCTTTGAGGGGTTTGCCCCGCGCGAGAATGTGCACTTCAAGCGTCCCGGCGGCACTAACAACTACGTCCACGGCGGCATGAGCCTGCAGGAGCTCTGCGTGCCCGTTATCGGTTTTTGGCGTGCGCGCTCGGGTTCCAAGGATTTTGTCGACACGCGCGCGGCGACGCTGCGCGTACTAAGTGAGGGACGCCGAGTGACCAACTCGCTCTTCTCGCTCAACTTGATCCAGGAAGAACCAGCCCAAGGCAAGGTCTTGCCGTGCGAATACGAGCTGGTGTTTACCGATGCAAGCGGCAACGAGGTGAGCGATACGGTCAAGGCGCATGCTAACAAGACTTCTGTTAATTCGCAGGAGCGCGTAGTGCATGCCAAGTTTGCGCTGCGCGCGGCGGATGGATTCTCGGCAAAGGGTCCGTACTATCTGGTCTGCCGCGAGCGCGAGACGGGCAAGATCGTTTGGCGCGAGACGTACACCATTGCTGTTTCGTTTGCCCCTGTTGCTGACTTTGGTTTTTAGGAGTGTGCCCTATGTTCGATAGCCATGATGACGATCTGTGGGAAGTTCCCTCGATTGATGTGGATGTGCCTGTGGAGGAGGCCGTGCCCGTGGAGGAAGCCGTGCCTGCGGAGGAGGCCGTGCCTGCCCCGGAGCCGTTTGGTGCTGTGCCCGTTGAGTCTGCGACGACCATCAAGGACGAATCCTCGACCGATGGCTATGACCAGGCCGCGGACGAGGCTCCCGAGGACGACGGCTACGACATGGATGGGCTGGATGGCAAACTGCTTGAGCACTTTGCCGGCAAGATCGTGCGTAAGGACCTGACGGCCCTTATGAAGCGCGGCGCAAACGTGCCCACCTTTGTACTGGAGTATCTGCTGGGCATGTACTGCTCAACTGACGACGAGGATGCCGTGGCAGAGGGTTTGGAGCGCATTCGCAGGATCCTCACCGATAACTATGTGCGCCCCGACGAGTCCGAGCGCATTAAGTCCAAGATCCGCGAACTGGGCCGCTTTACCATCATCGACAAGGTGACGGCCAAGCTCGACGAGTATAAAGACATCTACGTGGCGTCGTTTTCCAATCTGACCATCGAGCCGTTTGTGATGCCGGCCGAGTACGTGCGCGACTATTCCAAGATTCTGCAGGGTGGCATTTGGTGCATTATGAGCATCGAGTATCGTCACCCCTTGGATGAGGAAGACGAGTTTGGCATGGAGGTCTTTGGCGACGATGCGCCACGCCGCTCCAAGGCCAAGCGCAAAAAGCGCGGACCCGAGGATTCTCCGTTTAGCGTGGCGTCGCTCACGCCCATCCAGATGCCCAATCTGGACCTGGATGCCATGGTCGACGAGCGCCAGTACTTTACGCGCGACGAGTGGCTCAACATGCTGCTGCGCTCGGCTGGCTATGAGCCCAGTGAGCTTTCCGAGAAAGAGCGCCTACACTTTATCGAGCGTATGGTGCCGCTCATCGAGCGCAACTACAACCTGTGTGAGCTGGGTCCCCGCGGTACCGGTAAGAGCCACATCTACAAAGAGGTCTCGCCCTACGCCATTTTGCTTTCGGGCGGCCAGACCACCACGGCCAACCTGTTCGGCCGTATGAACTCCATGCGCGCCGACCGCGTGGGCTTGGTGGGCCACTGGGACTGCGTGACGTTCGACGAGGTCGCCGGCATGCGGTTTAAGGACACCAACGCTGTACAGATCATGAAGGACTACATGGCGAGCGGCAGCTATGCGCGCGGCCGCGACCAGATCAACGCCGATGCCTCCATGGTCTTTGAGGGCAACATCAACGACACCGTGCAAAACGTCCTTAAGACCACACACCTGTTTGATCCGTTCCCGCCGGAGTTTAACAACGATTCGGCCTTCTTCGACCGTATCCACTATTACCTGCCGGGCTGGGAGATTCCCAAGATGCGCTCGAGCCTGCTGACCGGGCATTATGGCCTGATCACCGACTGCCTGTCGGAGTTTTGCAAGGAGATGCGCCGCAAGGACTTTACGCACCATATCGACCGGTATTTCCGCTTTAACAGCGACTTTAACAAGCGCGACGAGATCGCCGTGCGCAAGACCTTTAGCGGCCTTGCCAAGCTGCTGTTCCCCGACGAGGCCATGGACAAGGACGACGTGCGCTGGCTGTTGGATTACGCCATCGAGGGCCGTCGCCGCGTAAAGGAGCAGCTCAAGATTATGGCGGGCGTTGAGTTTATCGACGTCAACTTGGGCTATATGGATGCCGACAACCCACAGGACGTGCACGTGGTGCGCGTGCCCGAGCAGAGCGAGGACACGCTGATTCCCGACGGGCCACTGCTGTCCGGCCACGTGTTTGGCGTGGGCAGGTCGCAGGGCGGCGAGGTTGCCGTGTACAAGCTAGAGAACAAGGCCGTTGCCGGCGAGTGCAAGTTTAAGCACGAGGGCGTGGCCTTTAACAAGCCGGTGCGCGATACGCTGGAGGCCGCGTTCGACAACTTTGTGAACCTGGCGAACCGCGTGGCGCCGGGCATGCACATTGGCTCCAAGGATTACCTGCTGTTCTACAACGACCTGCAGAGCAAGGGCTTGTCCGAGGAAGTTTCGCTCGCCGAGTTTGTGGGCCTCTGCTCCGCGGCCTGCAACCGCCCGGTGATGCCCGCCCTGGCGATTCCGGGCATCTTGCGCATGTCGGGCTCTATGGACGAGATCCGCGGGCTCGAGGACATTATGCGCGTGGCCAAAAACGCCGGCGCCAAGCGCGTGATTTTGCCGCTGAGCGCCATTGCGGGCCTACAGAGCGTTTCGTCTGAGATTATCTCGGGCTTGAGCCCGGTGTTCTACATGGATGGCGACCCCGTCGACGCCGCGAAGAAGGCGCTGGATCTGTAGGAGTGCGGTCGTGCGGGGCGTCCGGTGTTCGGGTGCCCCGCGAGCATGTTGGTGCGTAGTGCGTGAGGAGGCCTGCCGTGGCGGACGAGCGTTGCGTTGGCGAGTTGCTCGACGAGCTGTTTGGCTTTGAATCGGTAGCCAAGCGCCAGGCGGCGCTTGAGCAGTACGATCGCGGGGAGTTGGTGCGCAAGGCGCGCTCCCGCGAGCTGCTGAGTGTGCTTAGGGGCGTCGAGGCTGCCGAGCACGCTGCGCGCGACTCTGCCGTGCAGGTTGTTGATACGTACGTGCGCCGTGTTGAGGGTGCGGCCCTTGCGCGCGCTCGCAAGCGGGCGGGCGTTGTGGGTCCGCTGCAGATGGAGCGGCGCTATGCTGCCTATTTGCGCATGGAGGACAAGGCCGAGCTGCTGGTCCGTTTGGAACAGACGCTTGCGTTTATCGAGGTAAAGCTGCGTGCGAATACGGCGGACAAGGTGCGCACGGCGTACGATGCTGCTGGGGCTATGGTGCTGCAGGACGTGGCGCGCTTGAGTGACGTGCGCGTTGTGGACGCCGTGCCCCTGGATGCCGATCTGCTGTGTACGCAGCTGGAGCAGTTGCGTTGTGCCGCCGATGCGACGGACCTTGCGGGCATGATCACGGCGACGTTTGAGTCCGAGCTGAGTGCGACAGGTCCGCAGCACACTGACGGGCTTGTGAACGATGTGGTCGGTGATGTTGCTGGTGACGTGGCGTTGGAGCGTGAGCTTACCAACGTGCGCGGTGCTGCGCAGCGGGCACACTTGGCGGCGCAGGCGTATCGGGCCGAGCGTGCCTCCCGCGTTGCGGGAAGCATGGTGGAGCCGGTGTCGTTGCCCGAGTCTGCGTGCGTTGCGTGCGAGACGGCGTGTGATGCCGGGGAGCTTTCCGAGTTGCTCGCTCAGGTTAAGAAGTCGTTTGAGACCTACCGTCGTGTTGTTGCCGACGGCGGGTTGTTCTGCGCGTTTGGCACGGGCTCGCCGCACGGCATTTGTTGTGGTACGAGCTATTTGGACTACGATTCTCGGCTTGATGAGGACGTGCTGGTGGGCGAGTACGATGGTGCAACCAGGCATACTGTTCGGCATGAGGTTGCGATTCCCGAGCTGGTGGATGGGGCTTCTGCCGAGGGCGGCGATTCGCTCAAGGTTGCCGTGGCGCGCATGCGCGAGTTTAACGGGCGTCGCTACGATGGTGTGCTGGATGAGGATCCTGCGCGCCACGTGAATGCGTTTTGGTATGGACTTAAAAAGCTCAGCCAGTATTGCGAGGCCGCCGTGCGTGTGGATGAGCGTGCTTGGGATTGCTTTATCGATAAGGTGCAGTTCGCCTACGATGAGCCCGTGGGACGTTTGGCTGCACAGATGGACGACAAGCAGGTTGCGGCTTTTGTTGCTGCCGTGGATGAGCTTGGCGCTGCTGAGTAGGGGTCCTGGCCTGGTAGGAGGTTTCATCATGAAGATCGAAGTTGACGTAGATCAGCTGCGCGAGAGCCTGCTCGACCGCGCAGGGTCTGCGGCGGGCGTGGGCTTTCCGGCCGCCATGCTCGACGTGATGGATATCGAGGACGAGTCGCCCCAAGAGCTCCTAGCCCGAGCCGAACGCGAAGGCCTCGACCCCCGCGACCTTGCCGTCGATGACGACTGCGGAGCGTCTGACGACTGGTGACCCCGGGTCAGTTCATCCTTTTCTTCCTGAGATATAAGAGAAATCCCTTTTTGAACGTCCTTCGGGTTCCAAAAAATAGCCGATCAGTCTTTGTATCTTCCTTGCTGTCAAACTTGATAGCCGTTAGCTCGATCGTACAGATGTAGTCAGCAACTTGGAATAGCCGGTAGGCTCGTGGTGTGGCTTCTCGGTATACGATGACATCCCTTGCTAGAACGTACTCAAGCGCAGAATGAATGACCTCCGTTACAATCGGTTGACCGTTGTCGTAGTAAATCTTAACGGTGTCGTATCGCTGGAAGAATTCCAGATGGTCGAAAAGTTCAACTGTGAGGTCTCGCCTCATTCTCTCCGCGAGACCGTTTTGATTGCCGGCGAATTCGCTCATTCGGTATTGCAGACAGAGATAGCGTATGGGGAGATGCTGAATGAACGCGCGAAATGCGCTCAACATGTGCCTTCGCTGCTCCTTGGGAAGATCTTTGTAGTCGCCGTTTCCATTCAGTAGGGGTCCTGCATGAAAAGGCGTATTGGGAAGCGAGGACTGCGACAGGGCGCGCTCGTAGCGGTCAATGCGTTCAACGATTGCATCGTTTTGATCGTGAAAAACGAGGGTGACGAGGTAGTAGTTGGAGACGCCTCCGAGGTCGCCTGATTCGTCAACAAAGACGGAGAGTTCGCTCATGATGGGCCTCCATTTTTGCAAAAAAATGCCGGGGGTAAGACCCCGGCTCTTGGAGGCCCCTCTTTTGGAGGGAACCGTATTCTTTATACCATGAGATAAGGGGTGCTTTCAAGTAATATTATAATAAGCAAACATATGTTCGTCAAACTACCTGCGAAAAGTCCTTAGCTGTCCAGAGGTGGGTAGAGCGGCTCGTAAATTGCTGACGCAATGGGCCGGCGTTTTCCCGAGAAGTATTTAGTCTTGACTCGCATAAAAAATGCCGGGGGACATCCCCCGGCTCTTGGAGGTCCCTTTATTCGAGGGTACCGATTTCTTTATAGCATGAGATCGGACGGCTTTCAAATGGCGCCATGTGGATGGGATGGGATGGCGCGCCTGATAAAGCCCTCAATGAATGGCATCTAACTAGCGTTCGTGATATAAAGTAATCGGTCATCTCAAAAGAGAGGGCTTCCAAGTGCCGGGGACGTTTTCCCCGGCTTTTTTCATTTCGGTGTCAATTCAAATGTTTTTCAACCCATCCCCTCAATAACTTGCGGTGAAATAGGGACTGAAATGGCTGTTCAGAAGCCTATTCAATCCCTATTTCACCGCAACTTATAGGTGGGGATGGCTACGATGCCAGTGTGGCGATGACGGCTTCGTCGCCGGCGTATATTAGGGTGTTGCCGTCGGGGATGATCGTTTGGCCGTCGCGCTTGAGCATCACCACGATAAAGGGGTGCTTGCCCTGCGGCACATCGCGAAGACGCTGGCCGGCCAGGCGACCGTGGGGGGTTACGGTGACCTCGCGCAGCGTAACCTCGGCACGCTCTTCGAACGTTGGGGCGGCCATCACCAGCAGATCGCCTTCCTGGATCACGGTATCGCCGTTGGGCAGCACCGGGTGCGCCCCGTCGCGCAGCACCAGGACCACGAGCATGTCCGTCGCGCTGCCAATATCGGCGAGCGAGCGCTCGGCAAACGGATGGCCAGCACCCACCTTGAGCTTTACAAATGACATGCCGTCTTCGTCGCGATAGTCGTTAAAGGTGCGGCGCACGTCGCCGGTCGCATCGATCATATCGAGCTTCTTCGCCACCGCCGGCAGCAGCGAGCCCTGCACCACAATGCTCGACACGGCAATCGCAAACACCAGGTCAAATAGGTCGTGTCCACCGGGAACGCCGGCCACTACGGCAAAGAGACTAAAGACGACCGAAGCTGCTCCGCGTAGGCCCGCCCAGCTTACGAGCGCGACCTGGCGGGGATTCGTCTTAAAGGGCGCTAGGAGCACGCCGACGGCGATGGGGCGGCTCACGAAGAGCATGAACGCCATGAGTGCCAGGCCCGGCAGCAGCATCTGCGGCAGGCGTGCGGGCGTTACGAGCAGGCCGAGCAAGAAGAAGATCGTCATCTCGGCCATCTCGGTGAGGGTGTCAAAGAAGTGCGCCATCTCGACTTTGCCGGTGATGTCGCTGGCGCCCAGCACAATGCCGGCCAGGTATACAGCCAAAAAGCCGTTGCCGCCCAGGTAGCTCGGCAGCGCGTAGGCGACGATGGCCACGGCGAACAAAAAGATGGTCTGCGCGCCCTCGGCCGTTGCGTGCGCGCGTTCAATCAGGCGGCCCGCCGCCCAGCCGATGGCAAGACCCAAACCCGCGCCCAGGATGATCTGCTTGGCCAGCAGTGCGGGAATGTTGATGTCGCCGCCGGCCGCGAGTGTGGCGAGCACGGCGGTGAGCAGGTAGGCGACGGGGTCGTTGGAGCCCGATTCGACCTCGAGCAGCGAGTCTGTGCCGCCCCTCAGCGAAAGGTTGTGCTCGCGCAGCACGCTAAAGACGCTTGCCGCGTCGGTCGACGCCACGACCGATCCCAGCAGCAGGCCGCCGATCCAGTCGAAGCCCAGCACAGAGTGGGCGAACACGCCGGTGATGCCGGCAGTGATGACGACGCCGAGCGTGCTCAGCAGCACCGCCGGCGCAGCGACGGGCTTGGCGCGGTCGATATTGGTGTTAAAGCCGCCGTAGAACATGATGAACAGCAGCGCCGTGCTGCAGACGGTTTCGGTAAGCGCGTAGTCGCTAAAGTCGATATGCGCCGGGCCGTTGACGCCCAACAGCATGCCGAGCGCGATAAAGATAAGCAGGGTGGGGAAGGGGAGCTTTTTGCCGACGGGTTTGATGGTCAGGCACAGAATAATGACGAGGCCGATAAAGAGAAGAATCTGGTTCATAGGGAGTGTCCGCTCCTGGGTGGTTGGCGTGGCACGGTCAGTTGTCTGTGGTTATTTGTACCCAAAGATGGTGGGTTTATGGGGTTGGATTGCGGGCGTGCGCGATATCGTCATAGACGGCTGCCGTCTTTGCCTCTGCTCGGAAACCCTTTCCAGCTTTATTGCAACGGAGTACAATGGGTAACGTTTAAGTTCAACTTGAAGTTTTAGTTGCGGCGCCGGGCTTCGGCCGCAATGCAAGGAGAGGCGTACCATGGCGATCTATGTGACATCTGATGCTCACGGGCACGTGCGTGCGCTTGACGAAGCCCTGTCTAAGATCTCGTTGACGTCCGACGACACGCTGTACGTGCTGGGCGACATGATCGATCGCGGGCCCGATCCGGTCGGCGTTATTAAGCTCGTGCGCTCGCTGCCCAACGCCCACGTGCTCAAGGGTAATCACGAGCAGATCATGCTCGATGCCATCATTGGCCAGGATCCGCTCGATGCCGAGACCTGGGATATCAACGGTGGTTGGACGACGCGCGAGCAGCTCAACGACATGGAATTTGAGGCATACGAGGAGCTCGTGCGATGGATGGCCGCGCTGCCGCTCTACGCAGTGGTCGAGACCGAGGAGCGCCCGTATCTGCTGGTACATGCTGGAATCGAGATGAAGGCGGCGCGCGCGTTTTTGCTTGAGCATGGCGTCGATTGTGCCGATGGCGTCGGAGCGGTGGGTGCCGATCGCGAGCTGTTGCAGCAGATGCTCGCGGTGCAGTCGTCCGATGACCTGCTATGGATTCGTCACGGCTATTGGGATGTGCCGACCGGGCTGCTTTCTGCCGAGGGCAAGGGCCCGGTCGTGGTGAGCGGTCACACGCCCACGGTATCGCTTGGGCGCTATTGCGAGGTCGGTGGTCTGGCGGGGCTCGATGAGGAATCGGGACGCGGGCAGATCGTGCGCTTGGGCGGCGAGGACACTGCCGGCGTGCCCGATCGCATCGACATCGACTGCGCCGCCGCCACCGGCTCCGAGTTCGGTCGAGTGGGCATCCTGCGCCTGGACGACGGGGCGGAGTTCTACGCGAACATCAACCCGGGCGAATAATCGGTGCAAGGGGTAGCTAATTTGGGACGGGGCTTTTTTACTACTTTTGCCCTTCTGCCCGCTAATTGATTTCTCTGGGACGGGGATTAAATAATCATTTGGCTGCCCGCTGGCTAAGTGAGTAGACTTTTTTGGAAATGCCGAGCACCCAACATATTTGCCTCAATAAAACCGACGCTCCTATAAGTTGTCAATAGGCAGTTTGCGGGAGCGCTCCCTTCAATTCGCACAGGAGCTCGT
>CABUJH010000013.1 GCA_902491895.1 uncultured Collinsella sp.
ATCGACTTCAAGCGCAACAAGGACGGCGTGCCCGCCAAGGTTGCCACGATCGAGTACGATCCGAACCGTTCCGCTCGCATCGCTCTGCTGCACTACGCTGACGGTGAGAAGCGCTACATCCTGGCCCCCAAGGGCCTCGAGGTCGGTCAGACCATCATGTCCGGTTCTGACGCCGACATCAAGCCGGGCAACGCTCTGCCCCTCGCCGACATCCCCGTCGGTACGCTCATCCATGCCGTCGAGTTCCAGCCGGGCAAGGGCGCTGCTATCGCCCGTTCCGCCGGTAACTCCTGCCAGCTGATGGGTAAGGAGGGCAAGTACGCTATCGTCCGTATGCCTTCCTCCGAGATGCGCCGCATCCTCGTTACCTGCCGCGCCACCGTCGGTGAGGTCGGCAACGCCGATCACTCCAACATCGTCATCGGCAAGGCCGGCCGTAAGCGTCACATGAACGTGCGCCCGACCGTCCGCGGTACCGTCATGAACCCTGTCGACCACCCGCACGGCGGTGGCGAGGGCAAGAACCACACCTCTGGTCGTCCCTCCGTTACCCCCTGGGGTAAGCCGACGAAGGGCCTTCGTACGCGCAAGAAGAAGAAGGTCTCGAACCAGCACATCATTCGTCGCCGTAAGAAGTAATTTCGGATACCGAGTTTTAGGAGAAAGCACTTATGAGCAGAAGTCTCAAAAAGGGCCCGTTCGTGGAGACTCGCCTTCTCTCGCGTATCACCGCGATGAACGAGGCTGGCAAGAAGGACGTCGTGAAGACCTGGTCCCGCGCGTCCACCATCTTCCCCGAGATGGTTGGTCACACCATCGCCGTCCACGACGGCCGCAAGCATGTGCCCGTGTATGTTACCGAGTCCATGGTTGGTCACAAGCTCGGCGAGTTCGCGCCGACTCGTACGTTCCGTGGCCACAAGGCCAAATAGGGGGTTAACCGTAAATGGCAACTAAGTCTATTGAAACTGAGGCCACCGAGGTTCGCGCCGTCGCTAAGTACGTGCGTGTTTCCCCCAGCAAGGCCCGCCTGGTGGTCGATCTGATCCGCCGCAAGCCTGTCGCTCAGGCCTTCGACATCCTCCACTTCTGCGACCGCGCCGTCGCCGTGGATGTCGAGAAGGTTCTCCGTTCCGCCGTTGCGAACGCCGAGAACAACAACGGTCTGCGTGCCGACAACCTGGTTGTCGCCGCTGCCTATGTTGACGAGGGTCCGACGCTTAAGCGCATCCGTCCCCGCGCCAAGGGTTCCGCTTCTCGCATTCTGAAGCGTACTTCCCACATCACCGTCGTCGTTGCTCCTCGAAAGGAGGCGTAAAGCTGTATGGGTCAGAAAGTCTACCCCACCGGCTTCCGTCTTGGCATCACCGAGAACTGGCGCTCTCGCTGGTTCGCAGAGAAGGATTACGCTAAGACCCTCGGTAACGATCTCGAGATCCGCAAGTACCTCGAGAAGCGTCTTTCCCGCGCAGCTGTCTCCCGTGTCGAGATCGAGCGCGCTGGCGACAAGGTGAAGGTCATCATCCTCACCGCTCGCCCCGGCGTTGTCATCGGTAAGAAGGGTGCCGAGATCGATACCCTCCGCACCGAGCTCGAGAAGGTCGCTGGCGTCTCCAAGGGCCAGCTCTCCGTCGACGTTGTCGAGATCAAGCGCCCCGAGCTCGACGCCAACCTCGTTGCTCAGTCCATTGCTGAGCAGCTCGAGGGCCGCGTTGCCTTCCGTCGCGCTATGCGCAAGGCTGTCCAGTCCGCTCGCAAGGCCGGCGCCAAGGGCATCCGTATCCAGTGCTCCGGTCGTCTCGGCGGTGCCGAGATGGGCCGTCGTGAGTGGTACCGTGAGGGTCGCGTGCCTCTGCACACCCTCCGCGCCAAGATCGACTACGGCACGGCTGTCGCCAGCACCACCATGGGCGCTTGCGGCGTGAAGGTCTGGATCTACCTGGGCGAGAAGCTCCCGGGCCAGCCTGTTCCCAACCCTGCACTCGAGGGCTCTTCCCGTCCTCGTCGTCGTAACTCCGAGAGGAGGGGTCAGTAGTGCTTGCCCCTAAGCGTATTCTTCACCGCAAGGTGCAGCGTGGCTCCATGAAGGGCCAGGCCAAGGGTAATACCGAGCTGCATTTCGGCGAGTTTGGTATCCAGGCTCTCGAGGCCCATTGGATCACCAACCGTCAGATCGAGGCCGCTCGTATTGCCATGACCCGCTACATGAAGCGTGGCGGTCGTGTCTACATCACGATTTTCCCCGATAAGCCCATCACCAAGAAGCCCGCCGAGACTCGCATGGGTTCTGGTAAGGGTAATCCCGAGGAGTGGGTGGCCGTCGTCAAGCCCGGCCGCATCATGTTCGAGGTCAAGGGTGTTCCCGAGGAGGTCGCTCGCGAGGCTCTGCGTCTTGCGCAGCACAAGCTCCCCATCAAGACCAAGATTGTTGCTGCTAAGAACGCTGAGCAGCGCATCGAGAAGGAGATGGCTGAGGAGGCCGCTCTCGAGGCCAAGTGGGCTGCTGAGGACGCCGCCGCCGCCAAGGAGGAGAACTAATGAAGCCCGCAGAGATTCGTGAGCTCTCGGACGCTCAGCTCGTTGAGAAGCTGAAGGAAATGCGCGCCGAGCTCTTTAACCTTCGTTTCCAGATGGCCACCAGCCAGCTGGACAACACCGCTCGCGTCAACACCGTGAAGAAGGACATCGCTCGCGTCCTCACGGAGCAGCGCGCCCGCGAGATCGCAGCGGAGAAGTCCGCTGTCGCCGAGTAGGACCTAAGGAGAGAACATGACTGATTCGCGTAACTCGCGTAAGGTCCGTACGGGTGTCGTTACCTCCGTCTCCGGTGCCAAGACCATTGTTGTCACCATCACCGAGCGCAAGCGTCACCCCAAGTACGGCAAGATGATGACCAGCTCCAAGAAGCTGCACGCTCACGACGAGGAGTGCACGGCTGGCGTGGGCGATACCGTCCGCGTTATGGAGACCCGTCCTATGTCCAAGATGAAGCGTTGGCGCCTCATCGAGGTCGTCGAGCGCGCTAAATAAGCAGTCGCTCTTACGACTTGTACGTTTCCGAAGATGTGCGTATGCCTGGCTTGCATACCACGGGCCGTATAAAGGCTGCGCACCTCTCTTCGGTTCTTAGTTCGGAGGAACATCTACCATGATTCAGATGCAAACCATGCTGAACGTCGCCGACAACTCCGGCGCTCGCAAGATTCGCTGCATCAAGGTGCTTGGCGGTTCCAAGCGTCGTTATGCAGGCATCGGCGATGTGTTCATCGGTGCTGTCCAGGAGGCTACTCCTGGCGCCAACGTCAAGAAGAAGGACGTTGTCCGTTGCGTCGTCGTTCGCACCGTTAAGGAGATCCGCCGCAAGGATGGCTCCTACATTCGCTTTGATGAGAACGCCTGCGTTGTCATCAACAACGATGGTTCGCCCGTCGGCACCCGTATCTTCGGGCCCGTCGCTCGCGAGCTTCGTGACAAGAAGTACATGAAGATCGTCTCGCTCGCTCCCGAGACCCTGTAGTTAGGGGAGATATATGTATATCAAGAAGGGCGATAAGGTCCAGGTTCTCTCTGGTAAGGATCGCGGCAAGCAGGGCGTTATCCTGCGTGCTCTCCCCGCCGAGAACAAGGTCGTTGTCGAGGGCGTTTCGGTCGTCAAGAAGGCCGTCAAGCCCAACGCTGCCAACCAGCAGGGCGGCATCGTTTCGCAGGAGGCTCCCATCGACGCCTCCAACGTCAATCTCGTCTGCCCCGAGTGCGGTAAGGTTACCCGCGTCGGTCACGAGAAGGACGGCAAGAACAAGCTGCGCGTCTGCAAGAAGTGCGGCCACAAGTTCTAAGCTGCCCGCAACATCAAGTTGCTAGTAAAGGCCCGGATGCCCCACGGCACCCGGGCCTTTTTCTATCCCTACTCATTGGGGACAGACTTAAATGAGTGGAAGTCGCTTGGCATTCATTGGGGAGCATTTATTGGGGGCAGACTTAAATGACCAGTCGTTGGGGGACAGTCTCTATGTGCCGGCAGTTTGGGACGGTCTTTTGATGTCTGGTGCCCCCAGAGGGGTGAGGTAATACAGCTGGCTCTGTCTTTTAGGGCTTTGGTGTTCCGCCCCTTTATGTTTCATAAGGATCGTTATATGCGCATCTGCGCGCATGTCACTGCGCGATTATGCGCATAACCGCGCAAACATCTGCCAACTATGGCTAAATAATGACCGATAAGCAAATAAGCACGCAAACACGAGCAGATACGCGCGCAATTGTGCGAATATAGGGTTGTTAGAAATGGAGGACTTCCGATAACTCAGGAGGCACATAATGGCAGATTCCAAACAGGCTCTGCTCGACGCCGAAGCAGCCGCTAAGGCGGCGTTTGCTTCGGTCCAGGACAAGCCATTCCCCGATGATATCTTTACGGCTCCCGAGCTTCGTTGGGCTGTGATCGGGTGCGGCGTTATCGCCAACCAGATGGCCCAGTCTCTCGCTCTTGCCGGCCGCAAGCTTGCGGGCGTTGCCAACCGCACACTGTCCAAGGCTCAAGCTTTTGCAGAGCAGTATGGCGTTGAGAAGGTCTATGAAACGGTCGAGGACCTCTACGCCGATCCGAACATTGACGCAGTCTATATCACCACGCCGCACAACACGCATATCACCTACCTGCGAGCCGCTCTGGCAGCTGGTAAGCACGTGCTCTGCGAGAAGGCCATTACCCTCAATTCCGCTGAGCTCGACGAGGCGCGTGCCATCGCCGACGAGCACAACGTCGTCCTTATGGACGCCACCACGGTGCTTCACATGCCCTTGTATCAGGAGCTGCGTCGTCGCATGGATGTCGGCGAGTTCGGCCGCATGAACCTCGCCCAGCTCAACTTTGGCAGCTACAAGGAGTACGGCGATCTGACCAATCGCTTCTACAACCGCAACCTTGCTGGCGGTGCCATGCTCGATATTGGCGTGTATGCCCTGTCCGTCATGCGTCTCTTTATGGCAAGCCAGCCCGCTGAGGTTGTCTCGCTGGGCAACACCTGTGAAACCGGTGTTGACGTTGCGGGCGGCATCGTCTGCCGTAATGCCGAGCAGCAGCTGGGTGTTGTGAGCCTCACGCTCCACTCCAAGCAACCCAAGCGCTCGATTATTAGCTTCGATAAGTGCTATATCGAGGTCAACGAGTATCCGCGCGCCGATCACGCGACCATCGTGTGGACTGCGGACGGCCACCGCGAGGAGGTCCACGCCGGCACCGAGGCTTACGCCCTTTGCTATGAGATGGCCGACCTGGAGAAGGCCGTTGCCGGCGACGACTCCAAGCGCGAGCTGCTGGATTATGCTTCTGATGTTATGGAACTTATGACCAAGCTCCGCGCCGACTGGGGAGTCGTGTACCCCGAGGAGGAGTAAGCGATGCTTGCGGAAGATAGGCTCAACGCGATCGTGTCGATGGTGCAGCAGGCCGGCTCGGTTACCGTGCCGGAGCTTGCCGAAGCCCTGGGCGTGACGGCGTCTACCATTCGGCGCGACCTGCAGACGCTCGACCGAGCGCATTGCATCGCCAAGGTCCACGGTGGGGCGACGAGTCTTGAGCGCGCGCACGTGACGCGCGACCTAACGCTTAATGAGCGCAGCGACCTCCATAACGACGACAAGGAGCGTATCTGCGCCCGTGCGGCGGCACTTGTGGAGCCCGAGAGCTTTGTATACATCGACTCGGGTTCGACGACGCTCAGGCTCATCGAGCATCTTCCACACCTTGAAGATGTCACCTATGTGACCGATTCCGTGCTCCATGCTCAACGCCTTGCTTTGCGCGGCATGCGTACCGTGGTGCTGGGCGGCGAGCTCAAACCCGAGACCGAGGCGCTCGTTGGCCCCGATGCCTTGGCAACCTTAGACCGCTACAACTTCAACTGTGGCTTTTGGGGCTCTAACGGCATTGCCGCCGAGCAGGGCTTCACGGCGCCCGATATCGAGGAGGCGCAAGTAAAGCGTATCTCGATGCGTCATACGGCCAAGCGCTTCGTAATCTCGGACGACAGTAAATTTGGCATGGTGGCGCCCGTCAAGTTCGCGGACTTCCGTGACGCAACGATTATTACCGCAGGCGATGTCCCCGCCAAGTACCGGGCAATGGACAACGTCATCACGGTCTAACAGCAGGGGACGGGCTAAGGCCAAAACCACCGCGAAGGGGCAGGAACCTTTGTGGTGGTTTTGACGTTTGTCCAGATAAAACCTGCCAAAATAAACCTGCCCCTTTTCGGCAGGTTTTAGGGCTCCCAGGGGCAGGGGGCTTCGATGTGGATGTGCTCGCCGGTTACGGGATGCGTGAAGGACACGCTGTGGGCGTGGAGCATCAGGCCACAGGGGCGCGGCGTTCCGTACAGGTCGTCGCCAACCAGGGGATGGCGCTCGCTCGCCAGATGCACACGGATTTGGTGCTTGCGGCCGGTGAGCAACTCGACATCGATATACGAGCGCGTGGGTAGGCCTCGGCGGCTCTTAAGGCGCTTGAGCACCTTCACGCGCGTCTGAGACGGCTTGCCGCTGGCGCCAACGCGCATCTTGCGGCTGTCGTGGCGGTCGCGGGCGATGGGCTTGTCGATGAGCTTTTCGTTCCAGTCGATCTTGCCCTCGGCGAGCGCCAGATAGTGCTTTTCGAATGCGTGGTCGATGATCATCTGGTCAAAAGCGGGTTGCGTCTGCTTGTCGAGCGAGAACAACACCACGCCGGTGGTGTTGCGGTCCAGGCGGTTGAGCGGCTGCATGTCAGTCGCGGCAAAGCCGTCGCCCATCGCCAACAAAAGGTCGCTAGCGTAGTCGGTAAGTGTGCGCTCGCCGGTGCCGTCACCGTGGACGATCATGCCAGCGGGCTTGTCGATGGCCATGAGCCAGGCGTCGCAGTAGAGGACTTGAGGTTCTTCGTTCACGTGTAAGCCTTTCGGTTAGCTAATTCCCACAAACATGCAGCCCGAGGTGGCGCCGCGCAGGCGGGCGGCCGGCTTGCGGCCGGCTTGAGCCGCCTCGACGGCGCGACGGACGCGAGCGACGGCACGGCCAATCTCATCGGTCTCGAGCAAGGTTCCGTCGACCATAAGACGACGGACGCCGGCGTCGAGCAACTGCGGTACCTGCGGCGTAAGGTCGATGGGGTAGGCGTCGTACAAGCGAGAGCGGCCGTGGATGTCGGTACGCACCGGCATGATCTTGCCGTCGATATTCTTGAGCGACAGCTTGCGGGCACGCAGACGGCAGTTGGCACAATCGTGGATACAGCCGTTGGCAACCTGCAGAATGCAATGCTCGCTTGTCATGACGCGCGGGCGGCCAAAGACGGTGATGCCCAGAGCCGCGGGCGCGGCGGCGCCGAGCGAGACAATCTCGTCGAGTGTGATCTCGGGCGAGAGCCAAAACGCACCGGCTCCGCGCTCGGCAAGCGCCTCCATGCAGGGCGTGTTGTGCACCGGCAGGCAAGAGCGAATCTCGGCCGTGGCGCCAACCTGAGCGGCCAGGGCAAGCTCAGAGATGTTGCCAATAGCGACCGTGGCGCTGGCAACAACCCACGGGTCGACGCGTACGTGGTCGACGGCGCGGCAGACCTCGTCGAGTACGGGTACGATGCCCTGTTCAAGCGTATCAGCGGGGGAGAGCTTGGCCGCATCGAGCGCGTCGGTGGTCATGTAGATGCGCGTTGCACCCTCCGCCCGCGCTGCCTCGGCGGCCTCGAGCGAGGTGACGGTGGCGCAGATCTGCGGCTCATCGCGGTAGTGCTCGGGCGCGGGGCGGGAATCACTGGTTACAATCGCCGGCAGCTCGAGCGTTTTCGCGCGCTCCTCGCACGGTGCCAGAATGGCCTCTTCCAGCGCCTTACAAGCGGCGGCGCGCACCTTGTGCACGGCGGAAAAGCCCATACCGCAGCCGGCGTCGAGCGAAACGTCAAAGCTTGCGGCCTCAAAGGGAGAGGAGCCCATGCGCCCGACGTGTTCAACCAGATCGGATGCCTCGACGGCGCGGGTCTTGGCGGCCTCGACGGTGAAGCCCGTGGCGGTGGCGGTGAGCGCGGGGTTGTCACAGCAGGTGAGTGTGACAGTAAACGGCTCGCCCAGACGCGCCACAACGGACACGTTTACGGCGCGGCGGCGCAGCACATCGCGTTTGAGCGCGGCGCCGGCAGCGTCGATGGCGCGCTGGCTTCGAATCACGCGCACGCGGCAGTCCTCGGGCATGCTACGGGGCACGCGACACTCGATGATGTCGCCCGCGGCGGCATCATCGGCGGCAATGGTGGTCAGGAACTGGTCAAACTCGTTATCGTGGCGAAGCTCCAGCAGGTCGCCTTTGCCCACGGGCTCAAACAGCTCAATGCGGGCGATGGCGGCGCGGCGACGGCGGTCGTCGGACTTGAGGCCGCGCACATCGCGGTTGGCCGGGCGGCTGCCCAGCACCGTGCCCACGATCTGGCCGCGGTTGTTGGAACGCTCATAGCTCATCATCTCGTCGCCCGAGGTGCCGTCCTGATAGGCGTGCGTAAAGTCGCGGTTAAAGCAGCGCTTGAGTTGGCGCTGGCGAGCGGCGTCCTCGTCCTTATCTACGGCGACCCCGGCCAGCATGTCGTCGATCTGATGACGGTACACGTCGACGATGGAATACACGTAATCGGGGGCCTTCATGCGGCCCTCGAGCTTGAGTGATGCGGCGCCGGCGTCATACAGACGGCGAACAAGCTGCGATGTGTTGGTGTCGCGCGGGCACAGCGCGCGCTCGCGACCGGCAGGGGAGAGCGAGCGGCCGTTCTCGTCAATTAGCTCGTAGGGTAGGCGGCAGGGCTGGGCGCACATGCCGCGGTTGGCCGAGCGACCAGCCATGGCAAAGCTCGACAGCAGGCACAGACCCGAGTAGCAAAAGCAGATGGCACCGTGGCTAAAGACCTCGAGGTCCACATCGGGTGCGGCGTCGTGGATAGCGGCGATCTCGTCGATGGAGAGCTCGCGCGAGAGGGTCACGCGGTCGGCACCCTGCTCGCGGCACCAAAGCGTTCCGCGGTCGTCATGGATGTTCGCCTGGGTCGAGATGTGCGTCTCGATGCCGGGCATGGCGCGCTTGACCTCAAAGAACAGACCCCAGTCCTGGATAATGAAGGCATCGGCGCCCAGCGTGGAGCAGCGATGGATGAGTTGCAGCGCATCGCTCATCTCGGACTGCTTGATGACGATGTTTACCGTGACGTAGACGCGCGACCCGGCTAGATGCGCGGCGCGGCAGGCTTGCTCAAAGGCCTCGTCGGTAAAGTTGGTTGCCTTGCGGCGGGCGTTGAAGCTGCCCATGCCGCAGTAGATGGCGTCTGCCCCGGCAGCGAGCGCGGCGGCAAAGGGCTCCGGGCCTCCGGCGGGGGCCAAGAGCTCGGGTCTGCGGTTGGTGGTTCGACTGGCGGTTGCGGTCATATCCTGCCTTTCAAAATGCTCAGATAATCAAAAGTATAGTGGCGCCGTTGCGGCAGGCGATGCCCGTGCTCCAAGCGGGATAAAGTCTTCAGCAGCTTGGGCTGGCTGACCCCGTGGAGAACCGTTCAGCTGCCAACGGGCGCCGTTGGGCGATAAAATATTCTCGCAGCGTGATAATTATCTTGCATCGCGCGGAAACCTTGAGTACTATCCCAATCAAGCGCGGTGTTCAGACCGAACTGTGCCTCCCGGTGCGAACGCCGCGCTCACGCTCTCTATCTGATCGTAAGGAGAAAAACATGAGCAAGACCGTCGTGTCTTCCGATAACGCACCCGCAGCCATCGGCCCGTATTCCCCTGGTATCCAGACCGGCAACATGGTGTTTCTGTCCGGCCAGCTGGGCATCGATCCCGCGACCGGCAAGATGCCCGAGGGCTTCGAGGCCCAGGCCAAGCAGTCCCTCGCCAACGTCGAGGCCCTGCTGGCCGCTGCCGGTGCCACCTTTGCCGATGTCGTCAAGACCACGGTCTACCTGGCCGACATTGCCGACTTCGCTGCCGTGAACGAGATTTACGCCTCCAAGTTCGAGGCTCCGTTCCCCGCGCGCAGCGCTTTCCAGGTTGCCGCCCTTCCGGCCGGCGGTCTGGTTGAGATCGAGGTCGTCGCCGCTCTCTAAGGCGTTGGCCACAACTAAACATGACATGCAAAAAGACCCTGCAGCGCGTGCGAGCTGCAGGGTCTTTTGTCAAGTGACGGATCGCTTGTGGAGCCGCGCTCCATTTTGCTCGTTAGCCCTCCTTGCGAACTTTTTGCAGGTAGCGGTAGACGCTGGGCTCCGAGATGCCCAGCGAGGTGGCGGCGCAGGCCACGGCGCCCTTGAGCATGAACACCCCGTTGCCGTTGAGGTGGCGAATGACATCCACGCGGTCGCTCTGACCAAGCGACGCTACATCCAGCCCGCGCGCGCTCAGCAACTCGGCAATGCTGCGGTCGATGAGCTCCTGTGTGGACTCCGAAAGGCTTTCGACCTCGATAGGGGCGGGCTCCGTGCGCGTCGGCGCCGCGTCGAAGCACGCCATGAGCTGCTGCGCCATGGCGTTGATGGAGCGCACGGTCGAGAGGTCGGTGTTAACGCAGAGCATACCGACGATCTCGTCATTCTCGCGGATAAAGTACGTCGCTGACTCCAACGTCTTGCCTCCGGCGCCGCGGCCCTCGTAGCCCGTAATAAACGGCAGGTCGCGATACTTGGCGTCGTGCATGATCTTGAGCGCCAGATCGGTGGCGGGGCCGCCGACCTTGCGGCCGCTCACGATGCCGTTGCGAATATCGACGATGGCGTGGTCGGGATCCGAGAAATCGTGCAGCACGATTTCGCTGTTTTTGCCGAGTATCTGCTCCAGAAAATCGACCATCGGCAAAAAGCGACGTACGGTCTCGTTCACGGGCAACTCCTTTGGGTGAAATCGGAAATGTTCATAACAATTTTTTCTCATGGTAACACGTTGTCTATTGACTCACATATCCGCAGGTACATTGCGTAATACAGATGAGCGGTAGGAATTTAGCGGTAAACGGTTGACCAAAAGAAAAGTTAGATGTTATTTTGACCAGACACTTTTCTGACCTGCGGAAATGCGTAATTTCAGCTGATGAATAGTCTGATAACAAAAAATTATTATTGAGAATGAGAATCATCTTTAATACGATATGCAATGAAGGCACAACCTCAACCCCGCACTGCGTCACAATAGAGCGTTAGATGCGAAAACAACTACTTCGAGGATTGGTGGTCAAATGACCCAGGAGACGGTTACGAACGGCACTGAAGCCCTGTTCACTCGCGAAGGCATGCCTCCCGTTAAGGAAATGATCCCGTGTGCCCTTCAGCACGTACTGGCATCGTTTGCCGGCATCATTACCCCGGCGGTCATCATGGCCGGCGTCTACGGCTTTAATAGCCAGCAGAGCACCGACATCATCCAGGTCGCGCTCATTCTTTCGGCGATCGATACGGCCCTTCAGGCCTTCGCTCCCTTCCGTCGCATCGGCGGCGGCCTGCCCATCGTCATGGGCGTTTCGTTCGCGTTCCTGCCGGCCCTGCAGGCCATGGGTGCCTCGGGCTTTAGCTTTGGTGCGCTGCTGGGCGGCGAGATCGTCGGCGGCGCCGTCGCGGTCCTCTTTGGTCTGGCCTACAGCAAGATCAAGTGGCTGTTCCCGCCCGTCGTGACCGGTACGGTCATCTTCTCCATCGGCGTTTCGCTGTATCCCACGGCCGTCAAGTATATGGCCGGCGGTATGGGTACGCCGCTGTGGGGCACCCCGCAGGCCTGGTGTGTCGCTCTTATCACCTTCGCCGTGGTCTTTGCGCTCGCCAACTTTGGCAAGGGCACGCTCAAGCTGGGATCCGTGTTCTTTGGCATGATCGTTGGTATGATCGTTTCGATCCCCTTTGGCATGATCGACTTCTCCAGCGTCGCCACCGCTCAGGTCTTCGCCCTTCCCAAGCTCATGCCCTACGCGCTCGAGTTTGATCCCGAGGTCTGCATTACCCTCGCCGTCGTGTTCCCCATGGTTGCCATCCAGGTTATCGGTGACGTCTCCGCCGCCTGCCTGGGCTCCATCGACCGTATGCCCACCGAGCGCGAGCTCTCCGGCGCTATCGTGTCCCAGGGCCTTACCTCTATGGTCGGCGGCCTGCTGGGCGGTCTTCCCACCAGCGCCCTTGGCCAAAACGTGGGCATCATCTGCTCCAACAAGGTCGTCAACAAGTGGGTCTTTGTGATCATCGCGGCCGTCTTTGCCATCGCCGGTCTGTTCCCGCAGCTCTCTGCCGTCCTTTCCGCTATCCCGCAGCCCGTCATCGGCGGCGCGACCGTCGGCGTCTTTGGCACCATCACTATGAACGGCGTGCGCATGTTCACCCGCGAGGGCCTCACGCAGCGCACTACCACCATCGTCGGTACCTCCGTCGTCTTTGGCCTGGGTATCTGGATGGCCAGCGGTTGCCTTGCCGGCGAGGGTATGCCCGCCTGGGTGTCCACCGTCATCGGCTCCAATGCCGTAACCCCCACCGCCATCATGGCCATTGTCCTTAACCTGATCCTTCCGCAGACGCCGGTCGTGGCTCAGCACATCGATGCTGCCAAGGATGCCGCCGTGGATCTGGTCTTGCCCGAGAGCAAGAAGTAACCAATTCGGTGCTATTCGTCGGCGGGCGCATCGCCTCGTCCGCCGACGTCATGCGGCGCCAAGCCGCACTTCAAAGGGTTTGTCCCTTTGGTGAAGCGTTGACGGGAGAGGGCCCGTTTCCGGTGTAGGCCGGCGCTTCGCACTCCGCCATGTCAGAGGTGTCAAACCCCGCCCCTGATGTTGAAGGGAGCATTTATGCTTCTGGTCGCTAACGGTTCCGTCTTTACCCGCAATGCTCAGGCCCCGTTCATTCCAAACGGTGCGGTCGCCATTGACGGAGATACGATCGTCGAAGTAGGTCCCGAGTGCGAGCTCAAGGCCAAGTACCCGGATGCCGAGTACGTCGACGCCCGGGGCAACCTCATCATGCCCGGACTCATCAACTGCCACACCCACATCTACTCGGGTCTGGCCCGCGGCCTTGCCATTAAGGGCTGCAACCCCACCAACTTCCTGGAGAATCTTGAGCAGCAGTGGTGGAAGATCGACGACAACCTGACGCTCGACGGCACCAAGGCCAGCGCCTATGCCACGATCCTGGACTCCATCCGCGACGGCGTCACCACGATCTTCGATCACCACGCGAGCTTCTGCGAGATCCCGGGAAGCCTCTTTACCATTAAGGATGCAGCTCAGGAGCTGGGCATGCGTTCGTGCCTGTGCTACGAGGTCTCCGATCGCCGCGGCCAGGAAAAATGCGACCAGGCCATTGCCGAGAACGCCGAGTTTGCCCAGTGGGCCGCCAAGGAGCGTCGCGATAACGACAACCACATGATCGCCGCCATGTTTGGCGGTCACGCCACCTTTACGCTGTCGGACGAGACCATGGACAAGATGGCCGAGGCCAACAACGGCCTGACCGGTTTCCACATCCACGTGTGCGAGGGCATGAACGACGTGTGGGACTCCCGCCTCAACCGCGGCGGTATCAGCCCCGTCGAGCGCCTGCTGCAGCACAACCTGCTCGGTCCCGACACCATGCTCGGCCACTGCATCCACGTGACGCCCGCCGAGATGGATATCGTCAAGGAGTCCGGCACCTGGCTGGTCAACAACCCCGAATCCAATATGGGCAACGCCGTGGGCTGCGCCCCCGTGCTCGAGTTCTTCCGCCGCGGCATCCCCGTGTGCATGGGCACCGACGCCTACACCCACGATATGCTCGAGAGCCTCAAGGTCTTCCTGATCATTCAGCGCCACAACGCCGCCATGCCCAACGTGGGCTGGTGCGAGGCCATGACCATGCTGTTCGAGAACAACGCCAAGATGGCCAGCAAGTACTTCGATCGCAAGCTCGGCGTGCTCGAGGCCGGCGCTGCCGCCGACGTCATCGTTATGGACTACAAGCCCTTTACGCCGCTGAGCGAGGAGAACATCGACGGCCACATGCTCTTTGGCATGATGGGCAAAAACTGCCGCACCACCATCATCAACGGCAAGGTCCTGTACAAGGATCGCGAGTTCGTCGGTATCGATGAGGAAAAGATCAACGCGTGGACCATGGCTGAGTCCAAGAAGCTCTGGAGCACGCTCAACGATCGCACCTACTAATTCACAAGTAGATTCACGCGCGCCGGATGTTTCGCCGCATCTGACGCGCGTATAGGCGGCCTCCGCGGGGTCGCCGGCGCTGTGCTAGCGCTACACCGTATTTGCGCCCGCCGCGCGGTCTCGCCGGGCGTTACAGAGAGGAGCTCATTATGAGCGACATCATGAGGCCGATCCCGTTTTCGCAGCTGATGAACTGGATCATCGAGGAGCACAAGACCCAGGGCGCCGTCTTTGGCGTGCGCAAGATGGTCACGACCAACCAGGAGGGCGCGCTTCCCATTTTTGACGAGCGCATCGAGACTCCGTTTGGCCCGGCCGCCGGCCCCAATACGCAGCTTGCCCAGAACATCGTGGCATCCTACGTTGCCGGTTCCCGCTTCTTTGAGCTCAAGACCGTCCAGGTTATGGACGGCGAGGAGCTCTCCAAGTGTGTGAACAAGCCCTGCATCGTGGCGCAGGACGAGTGCTACAACTGCGAGTGGTCGACCGAGCTCGAGGTTCCGCAGGCCTTTGCCGAGTACGTGAAGGCATGGTTCGCCTGCCACCTGATCGCTCGCGAGTACGGCCTGGGAAGCCCGGACGGATTTGTCTTCAACATGTCCGTGGGTTATGACCTGGAGGGTATTAAGAGCCCCAAGGTCGATGCCTACATCGAGGGCATGAAGGATGCCAGCGGCTCCGACGTCTGGAACGAGTGCCGCGCATGGGCGCTTGCCAACCTGGACAAGTTTGAGCATGTCGACGCCGCGTTTGTCGAGTCCATCCCGGCACGCGTCTCCAACTCCATCACCGAGTCCACCCTGCACGGCTGCCCGCCGGCGGAGATCGAGCGCATCGCGACCTACCTCATCACCGAGAAGGGCCTCAATACCTACATCAAGTGCAACCCCACGCTGCTGGGCTATGAGTTTGCACGTCAGCGCCTCAACGAGCTGGGCTTTGACTACATCGTCTTCGATGACACGCACTTCCGCGAGGACCTGCAGTGGGCCGACGCCGTGCCCATGTTCGAGCGCCTGATTGCCCTGTGCGCCGAGCGCGGTCTTGAGTTTGGCGTCAAGCTCACCAACACCTTCCCCGTCGATGTGACGAGGAACGAGCTGCCTTCTACCGAGATGTACATGTCCGGCCGTTCGCTGTTCTCGCTGACCATTGAGGCCGCCCGCCGCATTACCGAGCAGTTCGATGGCAAGCTGCGCATCAGCTACTCCGGCGGCGCCACGGTCTACAACATCCGCGCCCTGTATGACGCCGGCATTTGGCCCGTCACCCTGGCGACCGACGTGCTCAAGCCCGGTGGCTACGAGCGCTTTAGCCAAATGGCTGGCGAGTTTACCGACCTGGATGGCAAGCCGTTTGAGGGCGTCTCTCTCGAGGCCGTGACTGCGATCCAGGCCGACTCGCTCACCAACCCGCTCTACAAGAAGCCGTTGCGTCCGCTGCCCGACCGTAAGGTCGCCGGCAAGAGCCCGCTTTCCGACTGCTTTACCACGCCGTGCCGTACGAGCTGTCCCATCCAGCAGGACATTCCCGCCTACCTGGCGGCTGTTGACGAGGGCCGCTACGAGGACGCACTCAACATCATCATCGAGCGCAACGCCCTGCCGTTCATTACCGGCACCATCTGCCCGCATCCCTGCGGTCGTGCCTGCGAGCGTGCATTTTACGAGCCCGAGGGCGCCCAGATTCGCGCCAGCAAGCTCAAGGCCGCCCGCGAGGCCATGACCGCCGTGCTGCCCAAGCTGCGCGCCCAGGCCATCGCAAACGACGGCGAGCGCAACGTTGCCGTTATCGGCGGCGGCCCGGCCGCGTTCTTCCTGACGCGTGCCGGCGTGCCCGTCACTATCTTCGAGGCCCGCGATTCGCTCGGTGGCGTGGTCCGTCACGTGATTCCCGAGTTCCGCATCGCGAGCGACGATATCTCCCACGATGCCGAGCTCTGCCTGGCCTTTGGCGCCAAGGTGCAGCTCAACGCTCGCGTTGATTCCATTGACGAGCTCAAGGCCCAGGGCTTTACCGACGTGGTCGTGGCCACCGGTGCCTGGATGCCCGGCTCTGCGGGCCTAGGCGAGGGTGCCGAGCTCGACGTGCTGGAGTTCCTCGAGGCCGCCAAGAAGGGCGAGAAACTCGAGCTGGGCGAGGACGTCGTGGTCATTGGCGCCGGTAACACCGCCATGGACGCGGCCCGCGTGGCCAAGCGTCTGGCTGGCGTGAAGAACGTGCGCCTGGTGTATCGCCGCACCAAGAAGCAGATGCCCGCTGACGAGGAAGAGCTCGATCTTGCTCTTACCGACGGCGTTGAGTTCTGCGAGTTGCTGGCGCCCAAGGCGTTCAACGGCGCCGTGCTGACCTGCGATGTTATGGAGCTTGGCGAGCCGGATGCAAGCGGCCGTCGCAGCCCCGTCGCCACGGGCGAGACCGTCGAGCTTCCCGCCACCACGGTGATCTGCGCCGTGGGCGAGGGCATCGACGCCAGCCTGTACGACGCCGCGGGCGTCGAGCACGACCGTCGCGGCCGCCTCGCCGCCACCTCCACCGGCGTCGAGGGCGTCTGGGCTGCAGGTGACTGCCGTCGCGGTCCGGCCACCGTGGTCGAGGCTATCGCCGATGCCGCCGAGGTCGCCCGTGCCATTGCCGGTGTCGACTTTAACAAGTACGCCGACCAGAATGCTCAGGCCGGCCGCGAGGACACCTGCTACGAGCGCAAGGGGTCGCTGTGCCGCGACAAGCGCAACTGCACCAAGACTCGCTGCCTGGGCTGCGGCTCGGTGTGCGAGGTCTGCTGCGACGTCTGCCCCAACCGCGCCAACGTGGCAATTAAAGTGCCGGGCCTGGCCAAGCATCAGGTCGTCCATGTCGACGGCATGTGCAACGAGTGCGGCAACTGCGCCGTGTTCTGCCCCTACCAGGAGGGTCGTCCCTACAAGGACAAGCTCACCCTGTTCTGGAGCGAGGAGGACATGGAGAACTCCGAGAACGAGGGCTTCCTGGCCGTGGACGAGGACCACTTTAAGGTTCGCGTCGCCGGCACGGTCCGCACCGTCTCGGTCGATGCCGTCAACACCGGTCTTCCCGAGGCCGTCCGCCTGACCATCAGGGCTGTGCGCGACAACTATTCGTACCTTCTTAAGAAATAGGCGAGTCTCTTATGGCCAAATCCATTCAACATAACGTGGCCTACGTTGCCTGCGGAAGCGGTTGCGCCTCCGCAGGCGGCGACGCCCACTGCAGCGAAGGCTGCATTGGCTGTGGCGCCTGCGTCACGGCCTGCCCCCCACGGCGCCATTGCGCTGGTCGATGGCATCGCCCGCGTGGACCGCTCAAAGTGCACGGGCTGTGGCCTGTGCGGCATGGCGTGCCCGCAGCGCGTGATTGCCTTCGTTCCCGGCTACCAGAACATCCTAGTGCGCTGCAACAACACCGATAAGGGCGCCATTGCTCGCAAGATCTGCGACACGAGCTGCATCGGTTGCGGCATGTGCGCTAAAAAGTGCCCTGCCGGCGCTATCCGCATCGAGGACAACTGCGCCCATATCGACGGCGCGGACTGCCTGTCGTGCGGCATGTGCGCCGTCGTCTGCCCGCATGGCGCCATCCACGACCGCACCGGCATCGCCGCCGGCGTGTAGAAGGGAATCACCATGGCACAGGAATTCACTTTTACCGTTAACGGCGTGGAGCGCACGACGACGGAGAATAAACCGCTGCTGCGCTACCTGCGCGACGACCTGCATATCCATTCCGCCAAGGACGGCTGCTCCGAAGGTGCTTGCGGTACCTGCACCATCCATGTGGACGGTGCGGCCGTCAAGGCGTGCGTGCTGACCACTGCTCTTGCTGCCGGTCGCAACATCGTGACCGTCGAGGGCCTGCCCGAGGACGTGCGCGAGGCCTTTGTGTACGCCTTTGGCGCCGTGGGCGCCGTGCAGTGCGGTTTTTGCATTCCCGGCATGGTCATGGCGGGCGCAGCGCTCATCGCCGAGGACCCCGAGCCCACCGAGGAGCAGATTAAGTACGCCATTCGCGGTAACGTCTGCCGCTGCACCGGCTACAAAAAGATTATCGAGGGCATCTCGCTGGCCGCTGCGGTGCTCCGCGGCGAAAAGCAGATCGATGAGGACCTGGAGCGCGGCGATGACTACGGCGTGGGCAAGCGCGCCTTCCGTGTCGACGTGCGCAAGAAGGTGCTCGGTGAGGGCAAGTATCCCGACGACATCGACGAGCTCGATCAGCCGGGCCTGACCTACGCCAGCGCCGTGCGCTCCAAGTATCCGCGCGCCCGCGTGCTCTCCATCGACACCTCCAAGGCCGAGGCCCTGCCCGGTGTGGTGGGCATCCTGCGCGCCGAGGACGTGCCGGTCAACCAGGTCGGCCACCTTATCCAGGACTGGGACGTCATGATCGCTCAGGGCGATATCACCCGTTGCGTGGGCGATGCCATCGTGCTGGTGGTTGCCGAGGACGAGGCGACGCTCGAGAAGGCCAAGAAGCTCGTAAAGATCGATTACGAGCCGCTGGAGCCCGTGCGCAACATTGTCGAGGCCAGGGCCGCCGACGCCCCGCGCCTGCATGACAGCTACTTTGCCTTCGGCAACACGGTGGAGCTCAAGGACAACGTGTGCCAGAGCCGTCACGTGACGCGCGGCGACGCCGCCAAGGCGCTGGCCGAAAGCGCGTTCACCGTGACGCAGCGCTTTACCACGCCCTTTACCGAGCATGCCTTCTTGGAGCCCGAGTGCGCCGTGGCATTTCCTTACAAGAACGGCGTCAAGGTGCAGTCGACCGACCAGGGTGCCTACGACACGCGCAAAGAGTGCGCCCACATGTTTGGCTGGGATAACGAGCCCGAGCGCGTGGTCGTCGAGACCATGCTCGTGGGTGGCGGCTTTGGCGGCAAGGAGGACGTGTCCATCCAGCACCTGGCCGCGCTCGCCGCATATAAGCTCCAGCGTCCTGTGAAGTGCAAGCTCACGCGCGCCGAGTCGCTTGCGTTCCACCCCAAGCGCCACGCCATGGACGGCACCTTTACACTGGGTTGCGACGCCGAGGGCAACTTTACCGGTCTGGATTGCGAGATCAACTTTGATACCGGCGCCTACGCGTCGCTGTGCGGCCCGGTGCTCGAGCGCGCCTGCACGCATGCCGTCGGCCCCTACAAGTACCAGAACACCGACATTCGCGGTTTTGGCTACTACACCAACAACCCGACCGCCGGCGCGTACCGCGGCTTTGGCGTTTGCCAGTCCGAGTTTGCGCTCGAGAGTCTGATCGACTTGCTGGCAGAGAAGGTCGGCCTGGATCCGTGGGAGATCCGCTACCGTAACGCCATCGAGCCGGGCGAGGTTTTGCCCAACGGCCAGATTGCCGACTGCTCCACGGCGCTTAAGGAGACACTGCTCGAGGTCAAGGATGCCTACTATGCGCATCCCGGACACGCCGGTATCGCCTGCGCCATGAAGAACGCCGGCGTGGGCGTGGGCCTGCCCGATGCCGGCCGCTGCAAGATTCGCATCGAGGACGGCGTGGCTGTGGTCTATGCCGCCACGTCCGACATCGGCCAGGGCTGCAACACCGTCTTTTTGCAGGACGTTGCCGAGGCCTGCGGTCTGCCGCTGAGCTGCATTGCCAACGGCGAGTGCTCCACCGAGAACGCTCCCGACTCCGGCACCACGTCTGGTTCGCGTCAGACGGTCGTGACCGGCGAGGCCGTGCGCGGTGCCGCCTTCCTGCTGCGCGATGCCATGCTTGATATCGAGGCCGGCAAGTCTGCGCCCGCCGCTCCCGTGAATGCGCATGGCGACGGCGTCAAGATCGAGTACGACGACGGTCGCGCCTATCAGCTGCACACGCAGGAGCTCGTCGCCGGCCAGGGTATGCATCCTCAGGATCCCGCGGCCGCCATCAAGGCGCTCGAGGGATGCGAGTTTGGCTACGTGTACCTGGAGCCGACCGACAAGCTGGGCGCCGACGTTCCCAATCCCAAGAGCCACATCTGCTACGGCTTTGCCACGCATGTGGTCATTCTGGACGATGACGGTCGCGTGAGCGAGGTCTATGCCGCGCACGATTCCGGCAAGGTGGTCAACCCCATCTCCATCCAGGGTCAGATCGAAGGCGGTGTGCTTATGGGTATGGGCTATGCGCTTACCGAGGACTGGCCGCTCAAGGACTGCGTGCCCCAGGCAAGGTACGGCACGCTCGGGCTGTTCCGTGCGCCCGAGATTCCGGATATCCACGCCATCTACGTGGAGAAGGACGAGCTACTGCCCGTGGCATACGGCGGCAAGGGCATCGGCGAGATCGCAACGATTCCCACGGCGCCCGCCGTACAGAACGCCTATCGCGCATTTGACGGCAAGCTGCGTCCGGATCTGCCCATGGTGGATACGCCCTACAGCCGCGCCCGTCGCCGCGGGTAGGGTAGAGCGTGGACGGCCATTGCTGATGGGCTGTTCGCGCACAACACCAACTGTATATGCTGCACCTTTGGCCCCGGCTCCATCGCGAGCCGGGGCCTTTTGTTTGGAGCGCCTCCGCATGCGGAAGCTGCGTCCCGGAATCCAGCCTCGGAACGGGATTAACTTTCCCAACGGGGCCGCATGCGGAAACTGCGTCCCGGAATCGTGCCTCAGAATGGGATGTGTTTTCCGCTGGCCGGCCGTTTGGAAAGCGCATCCCAGTTTGAGTGTTTATTCCGGGATGCGGTTTCCGCTGAAGGACTCAACCGGAAAGCCTGTCCAGCTCTGAGACGGGATTCCGGGACACGCTTTCCGCCAGGCCCGCCATCCGGAAAGTGCATCCCGTTTTGAGTGTCCAGGCTGGGACGCGCTTTCCGTTGGCGTGGCCGTTGGGAAAACGCGGCCCAGATAGGGGGGATGCGATTCGGCGATGCGTGGCCTAGCAGCTCCTACAGGTCCACCTCGTTGAGCCATGTCGGCAGCGCAGTCTGCCGGATGCCTGCCGTCTGCAGCTTTTTGGCGAGCACTCCTGCCGAGCGGACCTCGCTGATAGTAAAGCGCAGCAGGGGGTGACCGTAGAGCGATAGATGCGCCTCGCGCTGTCGTTCGGCAACGAGCGCCTCGGCGGTGGTGCGTCCGGCCAGCATAGTCTGGTCGGTATATTTGATGAGCCCGTCGAGCTCGCCCAGCGTGAGTTCCCGCGCCTGGCGCTCCCAGGCAAAGTCCGTTCGTATGGGCTTGGCCGAATCGAAGGGGTCCGTCAGCTCGTATTGAAGCCAGTCGGGCGCAAAGCCCGTCTCGATCATGATGGCTCGGGCGACCGATTCCCCGCCGCTCTCGGCGCGGGCGTCGGCATTTCGAAGCGTTGTGAGGGCGGTGCGAATCGCGCGACCATTGCGGGCAGTCGCTCGTTGCTCAACGGCCTCCGTCAGCTGTTCCGGCGCAAGGCCGAGCTTTGAGATCGCCGAATCGGCAATGGGCATGCCGTCGGCAAAACCAGTTTGCAGCAGGCAATCTGTGGCCGTTTGGATGGGCGGCGTTACCGATATGCCGGCTCTGCGTATTGCTCCGGCCGGCTCAATCTGGTGTCGCTGAATATGTGCGCCCGGACGAGCCGACGGCTTTGTCGAGCTGCAAACATGCACGACGTTCAGGTGTCGCCACGAGATCTCGAGCCCCAGCAGGCAAGCTGCCGAAAACGAGCAGAACGTCCAATCGGGATGGATGATCGCAAGGGCGCGGATAATCTCGCAATGGCGTTGCGCTCGGTTGAGTTCATCCCAGCGCGTTTTTCGCGCAAACAACCCCGGCATGGGCGAGACAACCGTGCCGCCGGCGCGCCGAAGGAGCGCTTTTCGGATCGCCGTGCTCGGGGGAATCAGGCAGCGCCCCTCTTGTTCGGCTTGAGTGAGCAGTTGGTCGATGAGCTGGTCATTGCAATGGGTCATGAGCTACCGCCTCCTTTTGGGTAGCAAAAACGTATCAGCTGGAACTTGCCGCTCAGCTGACCAAAAGTTGACCAAAATCTAACCATGCAGGTAGATGACCTGCTTTTGGCGACATATTTCTTGTTTGAATCGGTGGGCGGTAATTGGCGACCGTGAACGGTAACTGGATATGAAGTCTTGGTAAGTTTCGGGACGTGTACTTTTTGAAAAAGAGCATTCTATCTGCTGTTTTGTGTTTCTGGATCGCATATTTGAAGGCATGTGATAAGGGCGGCGGATCGTCGTCTTGTACCTGCGGAAACTACGGCCCAGTTTTTGGCTCCAGAACGGGATACATTTTCCGGAACGGTCCACGTGCGGCGGGGCACCGCCCCTCTTGCGTGCGCCGCTTGTCGAATTACGTTATAGCTAGCTATATTATAGGAAGGTATAATATAGCTAGCTATAACGTAAGGGAAGGATGGCCCTATGTTTATCGGAAGAACAGCGGAAATGTCCGAGCTCAATCGACTGTATGGCACGGGCTCCTTTGAGATGCCTGTGATTTACGGCCGCCGTCGTGTGGGTAAAACGCGCCTTATCACAGAGTTCATCCAAGGCAAGAAGGCTATTTACTTTCAAGCTCGTCGTACCAATGCGGAGGCAAACCTGCACGGCTTTAGCCAGGCGATACTCGCGGGTTCGGTTGGTGCTGCAGGCGTGTCATTTCGTAGTTTTGACGAGGCGTTCGATGCATTGGCCACCATGGCTCGCACGGAACGTTTGATTGTCGTGATTGACGAGTATCCCTATCTCGCCCAATCGAATCCCGAGATCAGCTCGTTGCTGCAAGATAAGATCGATCACCTGTACAAAGAGACCAGGCTCATGCTGATTCTATGCGGCTCGTCTCTTTCGTTTATGGAGGAACAGGTGTTGGGCTACGAGAGCCCGCTATACGGTAGGCGTACGGCCCAGTTTAAGATCATGCCGCTCGATTTTATGACGACCCTCGGCCTGTGGCAGAGCATGAGTCGCGAAGACGCTGCAGTTTGCTATGGCATGACGGGCGGCATTCCTGCATATATCGAGAAAGTCGATCCTGCCGCACCGCTCAAGGACAACATCAAACGTCTTTTTCTTACTCCTACGGGCTATCTCTTTGAGGAGCCGAGTAACCTGCTATTGCAAGAGTGCCGCAATCCCGAGCAATATGATGCGATCGTGCAGGCAATTGCTCAGGGGCGCTCGAAGATCTCGGAGATTGCGAGCTCTACGGGAATCCCTGCGAGCAACGTAAAGAGCTATGTGGATAAGCTGGCGTCACTTGGAATTGTCGAGCGCGAGCTGCCCCTAAACGAGACGAGCAATAAGCGAGCCGTGTATCTGCTGAGCGACCAGATGTTTAGGTTCTGGTACAAGTTTGTTCCGCAGAACATCGGGCTGATTCAAAACGATATGGCCGAGATGGCGTATAAGCGCATTGAGCCGCACATATCGGATTACATGGGTACGGTCTTTGAGCTGATATGCAGACAATACGTGTACGAACTTGCGCGGGCGGGCCGGCTCGATGTGGTTCCGGCAAGCGTTGGGCGCTGGTGGGGGACGGATAATCGCACACATACGCAGGAAGAAATCGACTTGATTGTTGACGATGGCGAGGGCGCCGCGCTGTTTGCGGAGTGCAAATGGCGCAATGAACCGACGGATGAAGACGTGCTGCAAAAGCTCGTGCACCGAAGCGAGCTCTTTAGACGGCAACGAAAAAGCTATGCACTTTTCTCAAAAAGCGGCTTTACGCAGGGATGTCGGGATGCCGCGGAGAGTAGGGGAGACGTCAAGCTGATCTCGTTTGCCGAGATGTGAGGGCCCGTCCTGTGTTTGTGTCCGCACGAGCGCCTATTCTTACGGCAATGTAGCCGCCTATGTAGTAAGCGGCAGGCAACGGAGAAAGGCCCTAACCGTGTCAGCTGAAAAGACGCCGGGTATCTCGGCTATCGATACGACGAACTTTGCGCGCCAGATTGTGCTGGACTTTGAGTTTGCGCCGGTGCCAAAGCAGCGCCAGCGCCGTGGACTGCGCAACGAGATTATCGAGGTCGGCGCTGTCAAGCTCGATTACCACGGCAACGTTATGGGCGAGTTCTCGCAGTTTGTGCAGACGGAATTTACCGAAGGCGTTGCGTTTCCCGTACGCGAGCTTACGGGGATATCGGCCGTGGACACCGCGATGGCCGATCCGCTCTACATGGTGATCAAAAGGCTCAGCGATTGGATTGGTCGCTATTCCGCCCAGATAGTTTGCTGGAGTAGGACGGATCGTCGACAGCTTTTGACCGAGTGTCAGGCAAAGCATATCGACCTTTCCGCATTTCCTACGGATTGGGCCGACCTGCAGGCGTTTTACACCTCGATCATGGACGTGGGCAGCCACGGGCGCGTTTCGTTGGGCGACGCGGCAACGTGGTTTGGCATCGAGTTTGACGAGTCGACGGGCCACGCCCACAGCGCCCTTGCCGATGCGCGCGTGACCGCCAAGCTGCTCAAGCAGGCGATGGACGGGAACTACCGCGTGAGCCCGCGCGCCCAGGAGATCCGCCAGCGGTGGGGGATGGGCGAGCGAGCTCAGACGCGCCTTTCCAAGAAGTGCCCCGAGCTGGGCGACTTGCTTCTGAAGCTGAAGGCGGAGGGGAGGTAGAGCGGCGACATCGGTTTTCGTAGTCATAATTCATTTGGTAAATCAACCGTATGCGGATAGACCATATTCCGATGTGCCCGGGATGTCCGATGATTCAAGTCAACGGGGCTCAGTTTCTATTTATGGGCGTTACTTTATGCGGGCAAGCGTGTTCACATGCGCGAACGGCATGGAGGCAAATCACAAGGCATTCACGCTATTCGCAGCATTGTTGAGCAACAAACCGCGCGAGGTAAAAACGATTCCTTTTGCAGAAAACCCCATGACACGGCAAGCTGATTGAAAGACAATAGATAAAGCTGTAACAAGGGTGATTTATCGTTCACCCCGGTATCAATAAAACCCAGGAGATTTTTCGTGGCCATTCAGACGAAAACTCTTCGGGGGGGGGTGCTCGCCAGCGAGTGTCTTCCTTCGATAGACAATCCTAGCGTTATCTTGCGACACGCATTTTCGCTTCTCGTAAAGCGGGGCGCGTGATGGCAAAGCTAGCAGAGATAACGCCCGGTACGCGCGTTCGCGGTATCGCGGGGGATTCGCCCGTGACTATCAGGGCTGTCGAATGGCATGGCGATTCCATCTTAAACGTAACCTACAAGACGGACCAGGGCGCACTGGGTGACCAACTTCTCTTCGATACAGACGAGGATAAATACATCATCGAAAAGTCCAGCGCCTGGGCGTTCGATGCCGACCCCGATGACCTGCGACTCGTGTCCGAGGCATATCGCATAGGTTTGGCTCATCTGTTCGATCCCTATCTGGCTATTCGTACGTCGTCTATCGAGCCGCTGCCGCACCAGATTTCGGCCGTCTACAAGGAAATGCTGCCGCGCTTGCCGCTGCGTTATGTGCTGGCGGACGACCCCGGTGCAGGCAAGACCATCATGACGGGCCTCCTAATAAAAGAAATGATTGCTCGCGGCGATCTTAGGCGTTGCCTTATCGTGGCTCCCGGTAATCTTGTGGAACAGTGGCAAGACGAGCTATGGCAAAAGTTTGGGCTCAAATTTCGCTTGCTTACAAACGATGTGCTGGAGTCTTCTGCTACCGGGAATCCCTTCGACGAGGTCGATTTTTGTATCGGCCGCCTAGATAAGCTGGCTCGCAACGACGAGATCCAAAAGAAGCTAAGGGCAACTTCGTGGGATCTTGTGGTGTGCGACGAGGCACACAAGATGAGCGCGACAAACTTTGGCGGCGAGTTTAAACCGACCAAACGCTATAAGCTCGGTCAGCTCTTGGGTGACACAACCGAAAACTTGTTGCTCCTTACCGCTACGCCTCACAACGGTAAGCCGGCTGACTTCCGCTACTTTATGGCGCTCGTGGACAAGGACCGGTTTGCGGGAGGCAACCGCGTTAAGAATCCTGCGGCGCGCTCCACTGCCGGCCAGGCTCAGAGCCTTCCGCCCGCCGCTTCGCTTGACTGCGATGTTTCCGATGTGATGCGTCGCCTCGTGAAAGAGGAGCTGCTCAAGTTCGATGGGCGCCCGCTATTCCCCGAACGCTGCGCCTACACAGTCGAATACGACCTATCTCCTGCCGAGCAGGAGCTCTATGACTCGGTGACTCATTACGTCACTGAGGAGTTTAACCGTGCGGAGCGCTTGGGTGGCAAGCATAAGAACAGCGTCGGCTTTGCTTTGACTATCTTGCAGCGTCGTCTTGCGTCGAGTCCCGAGGCCATCTATCAGTCGCTTCGACGTCGCCGCATACGGCTTGAGTCCAAGCTCGCCGAGGCAAAAAGCGTTGCGAGCGGCAAGGTCGCCTATACAGATAAATGGGGCATCGATTCCAGAGATTTTGATGAGGACGATTACGACTCCGAAGAGTACGAGCAAATGGAAGATGACGTCGTAGACACCGCTTCTGCGGCGGCGACTGCGGCTGAGCTCGATGCCGAGATCGCGATTTTACGCACGCTCGAGCGCAAGGCAAACGATGTTCGCATTAGTGGCGAGGACCGTAAGTGGGAGGAGCTTTCGCGACTGCTGCAAGACGATTCCAATATGTTTGGCATGGACGGTCGACGTGAGAAGCTCATCATCTTTACCGAACACAAGGACACACTGAACTACCTCGCAGGGAAGATTGGCTCCCTCCTGGGCGACCGTTCTGCCGTGCTCACCATTAAGGGCGGTATGACGCGCGACGAGCGCCATCGTGCCGAGGAAATGTTCAAGCAGGATGCGAACTCGCGCATCCTTGTTGCCACGGATGCCGCCGGCGAGGGCATTAACCTACAGCGTGCGCACCTTATGATCAACTACGATCTGCCGTGGAATCCCAATCGACTCGAGCAGCGCTTCGGTCGTATTCACCGCATTGGTCAGATCGAAGTATGCCATCTGTGGAACCTTGTCTCCACGCAGACGCGCGAGGGAGAAGTATTCCAACGCCTGTTCAGCAAGCTCGAGGTGGAACGTGCCGCGCTGGGCGGCAAGGTTTTCGACATCTTGGGCAGGGTTACCTTTGAAGGCAAGACGCTCCGTGACTTGCTCCTCGATGCGATTCGCTATGGCGATGACCCCGAGGTACGGGCGCGGCTCAACCAGGTAGTCGATGCATCGCTCGATACGAGCTCCATTAAACGGCTCCTCAAGGAATATGCGCTTACCGATGACGTCATGGACGCTCGCGGCGTAAGCGCTATTCGCGAGGACATGGAACGCATGGAGGCGCGCAAGCTCGAGCCGCACTTTATCAAGGCATTTTTCATGGCGGCAATGAAGCGCTTGGGAGGACGCGTGGCATCTCGCGAGACTGGCAGGTTCGAGGTGCTCGAGGTGCCGTTCTCGGTTCGCTCGATGAGCATGGACGGCGAATGCGGCCACGTGCTTGCCTCCTATGAGCGTATTTGCTTTGACAAAGAATCTAAAGAGGGTCCTGGACTCGTTCCCGCGGAGTTGGTATGCCCCGGTGAACCGCTTTTGGATGCAACGGTGAAGGTGCTGATTGGCCAAATGGGTTCGGCGCTTAAGCGGGGCTGTGTGCTCGTGGACGATAGAGATTTTGGAGACAAGCCGAGACTCTTGCTCTATATCGAGAACTCCGTCCAGGACGACACGACGCTGGCCGACGGCACCAAGCGTACGGTATCCAAAGAGTTTAGGTTCGTTGAGGTTGACGCTGCGGGCGAAGCCCGTGATGCGGGCTATGCGCCCTATTTGGACTATCGCGGTCCTCGTCCGTCCGAGGCATCTGCCGCGCACACTATCGCTTCTGAGCAGGAGTGGCTTACCGGCGACATTGACGCGCTTGCCATGGATTTCGCCATTCGCGAGATCCTCCCTGCGAGCCTCAAAGAGGTGCGCAATCGTCGTATTCCGCAGATCGAGAAGATCGAGCGAGCCGTTGACGCGCGTCTTACCGACGAGGCCAATTATTGGGATGGTCGCGCGTGGGAGCTGGAGGAGAAAGAAAAGCAAGGCAAGAAGACACGCCTGAGCTCTCTGAATGCTCGTCGTCGCGCCGATGATCTGCGCGACCGCAGACAAATGCGCTTGGCGGAGCTGCAGCGCGAAAAGACCATCACTCCCGCGACTCCGAGGGTGCTGGGCGGCGCGCTTGTGATTCCAGTTGGCATGCTACCCCACGACTCGCATGCTACCGCCGAATCCAGTGCGGCAGGCAGGCGCGAGGTAGAGCTTGCCGGCATGCGTGCCGTCATGGCTATCGAGCGGGAGCTGGGGTTTACGCCGCGGGATCGAAGCGCGGATAACTGCGGCTACGACATCGAATCCGTGGTGCCCGATGAGCTTCATGCCAAGGGGCCGGCGCTGCGAATGATCGAGGTCAAGGGTCGCACCGCGGGCGCCACTACGGTCACCGTCTCGCACAACGAAGTGATGTGTGCGCTCAACAGGCCAGATGCCTTTGTGCTCGCACTGGTCGAGGTCGATGGAAACACGACCCGAACTTCTTACATCGCACATCCATTTACAAGTCCGCCGGATTATGCCGCGGCAAGCACGAACTACGACATCGAACGCCTCAAGGAAGCAGCGACGTGATACTAGAGAGGGAGCAGGAATGGCAGTAAAGAAGAAGCTCATCGAGGTGGCTCTGCCGCTCGACGATATCAATGCGGCGTCTGCACGTGAGAAGTCCATCCGCCATGGGCATCCTTCGACGCTGCATCTCTGGTAGGCCCGTCGCCCGCTGGCCGCGGCGCGCGCCGTTATCTGGTCGTCGCTGGTGGACGACCCGTCGGCGCATCCCGAGAAGTTCCCCACCGTGGAGGAGCAGGCTGCCGAGCGCGAGCGCCTGTTCGGCATCCTGCGCGAGCTCGTGGTGTGGGAGAACTCCAATAACGATCGTGTGCTTAATGCCGCCAAGGCTGAGATTAAAAAGTCGATGGGCGACGACTTGCCGCCCCTGCTGGATCCTTTTGCAGGCGGAGGCGCCATTCCGCTGGAAGCTCAACGTCTGGGTCTTAAGGCATATGCGCAGGACCTTAATCCGGTGGCCGTTACCATCAATAAGGCAATGATTGAGATTCCGCCGTTGTTCGCTGAGAAGACGGCCGTGAACCCGGAATCGCGCTCGCGCGCGAACATCGATTCGTGGACAGGAAACAACGGCCTGGCAGCCGACGTCAAATACTACGGCTCCTGGATGAAGGAAGAGGCCGCCCGCCGCATCGGATACCTGTATCCCAAAGTCAAGGTGTCGGCCGAACAGGGCGGCGGCAAGGCGACCGTCATCGCATGGCTGTGGACCCGCACCGTCAAGTGCCCCAACCCCGCCTGCGGGCACGAGGCAATCCTCGTGCGCTCGTTCGATCTCTCCAAGAAGAAGGGCAAGGAGTGGCACGTCGAGCCCGTCTGCGAGGACGGCGAGGTGCGCTTCGAGGTCGCGCCTGGCAAGGCGACGCAGGACGGCACGGTGAACCGCCGCGGCGCGACCTGCGTGCACTGCGGGACACCTATAGATTTCAAATACGTCAGGGTGGAAGGCCGCGCGCACCGCATGGGCGAAAAACTTATGGCGATTGTTGCCGAAGGTAAGCGTGGGAGGGTTTATTGCGCGCCAAACGATGAACAGGCATCCGTAGCGGACATCCCAAAGCCAGACGAATATCCCGATGCGGATATCGCATCTAACCCCAGGGACTTCAAGACTCCCAACTATGGTCTCGCAACTTTTTCTCAGCTCTTTACCAATCGACAGCTGACGGCGCTGACGACGTTCTCGGAGCTCGTCGGCGAGGCGCAGAAAAAGGCCGAGGCAGACGCCACTGCTGCCGGGCTGCCCGATGACGGCGTGGGCCTGGCGGACGGCGGCACCGGCGCCCGCGCCTACGGCGAGGCTATCGGCGTGTACTTGGCAAATCTTGTCGATCAGCTTGCAAACCACAATTCGTCAATCTGCAGCTGGCACGCCGGGAACACGCAACTCAGGATTGTTTTCTCGCGTCAAGCCATTCCAATGACATGGGACTATGCAGAAAGTAATCCGTTCTGCAACTCATCTGGCTGCTTCGACAACCTGTTTATCCGGATGACAGAGGCCTTTCAGGGGCTTCCGAGCATCGTTAGCAAGCCAGGTATCGTTCGGCAATTTGACGCTCAGAGCGATAACGGCATGCGAAACATTGTTGTCTCAACCGATCCCCCGTACTACGACAACATCGGTTATGCAGACCTATCGGATTTCTTTTATGTCTGGCTGCGCCAATCGTTGCGACGCACTTACCCCAGACTTTTTAGCACCATGCTCGTGCCCAAGCACGAGGAGCTTGTGGCCACGCCTTATCGGGAAAGCCGCGGCAAGGACGGCGCGCGTGACTTCTTTGAAGAGGGCATGTTCAGTACATTCAAACAGATTTGTAAATATGCTTGTGATGACGTCCCTGTAACTATCTACTATGCCTTCAAACAAAGCGAGACCGAATCGACTAATGATGTCGAATCCACTGCGTCGACGGGCTGGGAGACAATGCTCTCTGCTATCATCCGCGCGGGGTTCTCTATCACTGGAACCTGGCCCATGCGAACCGAAATGGGCTCTCGTATGATTGCTTCGGGCACCAATGCTCTCGCGTCCTCCATCGTCCTCGTCTGCCGCAAACGCCCCGAAGATGCCCCCATGGGTACGCGTCGCGACTTCGTGATGTCGCTCAAGCGCGAGCTGGGGTCTGCGCTCGATAAACTTCGTTCTTCGAATATCGCACCTGTTGACCTTGCGCAGTCGGCTATCGGACCGGGCATCGGAATGTACTCGCGCTTCTCGCAGGTGCTGGAGGCAGACGGCAGCCCCATGACGGTGCGCGCCGCGCTGCAACTTATCAACCAAGAGGTGGATGCGTACTTTAGCGACCAGGATGGCGAGCTCGATCGCGAGAGTCGTTTCTGCGTCGATCTCTACACGCAGAAAGCCTTTGACACCATTAAGTTTGGAGAAGCTGACGTGCTTGCTCGCGCTAAGAACGTTTCCATCGAAGGGCTGGCAGCCCAAGGGCTCCTTGCTTCCGTTAAGGGAAATGTGCACTTGCTCGATCGTAGCGAGGTGTCGGAGCGCGTTGACTTTAAGGCGCCTACTTGGCTTACGACCCAGCAGCTTACGCATGCGCTCGAGGAGGGCGGTGTTACGGCTTGCGCCAAGATCGTTAGCCAGACACTTGGTGGCCGTGCGGATGGTGCCAAGGCGCTGGCGTATCGCCTCTTTACCATTGCGGACAAGCGCAACTGGCAGCAGGAGGCCTTCGCCTACAACTCGCTTGTTACGGCATGGCCCGAGATTCAGTCGAAGGCGGCGCAGCTTGCTGTCGAGCGTCCCATGCAAGACTCACTATTCGATTAGGCCCTAAGGAGATAAACCATGGAGAACAACGCTAATAACTGCGATCTTCTCAATAAGGGCTTTGACCTTTTGCTCGAGGCCCTTGATCCTTATGTGATGCGCGAGCTTACCCAGGCATACGGCAATGATTTTTGGCAGGTCGGTGTGCTCAACAAGCTCTACGACGACCAAAAGCGCAACCTGCCAGCATCGGGTGACTATGCCACTCTTGCCGACTCGCTCGATATTGCCCTGTGCTTGCTGCTCATTGACATCAACTGGCGCGATGTGTTTCGCCTTAGGTTGCCTCAGGATTGCAAGAACTACGTCATGGAGCTCAAGGGCGTTCGCAACAAGGTTGCGCATCGCGGTATGGGAGGTATCTCGGACAGCGACGCATGGCGTGCGCTCGATACCATGAGTCGTTTGGCTGAGCAGATTGATCAGGATACCACGGCGCAACTCAACGCAATGCTTCGCGAGGTTCGCTATGGCAGCGCCGACGGCTCAACGGCAGTGACAACAAATGTTGATGCTGGCGTGGATGCCCCGGCGCCTCGTAGGAAATCACTCGAGCAAACCAAGGCAGTGCGTGGCCTGCCTAGTTGGCGCGATGTGATGGAACCCCATATGGATGTTGCTGAGGGGCGCTATAGGAACGCCGAGTTTGCTGCCGACCTTGCCCAGGTGGCGCGCGGCAAGGGCGAGTTGGAGTACCGCGACCCGGTCGAATTTTTCAATCGAACGTATGTGACCGAAGGCATGAAGGGGCTGCTCGTGCAGTCACTGCGCCGCGTGAGCGGCCTCGACGGCGAGCCCGTCATTCAGCTTAAGACCGCGTTTGGTGGCGGCAAAACGCACAGCATGCTCGCTCTCTACCACATGATGCGCAGCCGCTCCCGCGTGGGGCAGATTGCCAACCTCGCGCCCGTGCTCGAGGAGGCGGGCGTTGCCGAAGTCCCTGAGGTGCATGTTGCTGTGCTTGTGGGCACCTCTATCAATCCGGCAAAAGCCATGCGCCCGGCTACCATGCCTGGCATCATGGTCAACACGCTTTGGGGCCATATGGCATACCAGCTTGCAGAATCCGCTGGCAGGCCCGAGCTCTATGACTATGTGAAAGATGCTGATAAGAAGGGCGTCTCGCCGGGATCCGCTGCTCTGACTGAATTATTCGACGATTGCGGCTGCTGCCTTGTCCTTATGGACGAGCTCGTTGCCTATGCCAAGAAGATTTATGGCGTCGATGGACTTAACGCCGGCAGCTTCGACAACTTCATCACCTTTATTCAGGAGCTCACCGAGGCAGCACGCGCTTCGAAGCGCAGCCTGGTCGTAGCCTCTATTCCCGAATCTGACAACGAGATCGGTGGCGAGGCGGGCCAGCGAGCTTTGGAGCAGATCGAGCATACCTTTGGGCGCATGGAGGCTATCTGGAAGCCCGTGGCGGCAAACGAAGGATTCGAGGTTGTGCGCCGCAGGCTTTTCCTTGACTGCAAGGATGATGCCGCTCGCGATGAAGTGTGCGCGACATTTAGTAAGATGTACAACGAAAATACTTCGGACTTCCCGGTGGAGTCGCGTGAGCTCGAATATCGCGATCGCATGGTTTCCTGCTACCCGATTCACCCTGAAGTGTTTGACCGTCTCTACGAGGACTGGGCGACGCTCGAAAAGTTTCAACGTACCCGTGGCGTGTTGCGCTTAATGGCATCGGTTATCCACGAGCTGTGGATGAACCAGGATCCTTCGCCGATGATTATGCCGGGATCGTTCCCCCTTGATGTGCCCGGCGTGCGCGATGAGCTCACGCGCTATCTTGATGACAACTGGAATGCAGTTGTTGATTCCGAGATCGACGGCAAGCAGTCCGTTCCGTATCGCAATGACGGCAACAATACTCGTTACGGCAATCTTTTGGCTTCGCGTCGTGTCGCACGTACCATCATGCTCGGCAGTGCTCCCGACGTGGGCGGACAGTCTGTCCGCGGTATCGAGCGCGCGCATATTCGCTTGGGCACGGTTCAGCCTGGCGAGAACATTTCCGTATTCAACGATGCTCTGGGCACGCTGCAGACATCTTCGTCTTTCCTGTATAGCGACGTCAACGGAAACCGTTTTTGGTACGATACGCGCCCCACGTTGCGCAAAGTTGCCGATGACCGCGCTCAGCAGGTTAAGGACTCCGACGCGCTCTACGAAGTCGAGAGTCGCCTAAAGAAGCTGCGCAGGATCGATCCTTTCTCTGGCATTCATGTATGCCCTGCAAGCTCACTTGACGTACCGGATGACCAGACGCTGCGCCTGGTGGTGCTGACGCCTTCTGCAAATCACCGTTCAAAGGCGGTTGAGTCCACGGCGCTCTCCCTGGCTTCGGAGATGCTCTCGAATCGTGGTACATCCCCTCGTACATACAAGAATATGGTTGTGTTCGCCGCTGCGGACGCATCTTACTATGCACAACTCCTAAGTGCGGCGAAACAATACCTTGCTTGGGATTCCATCAAGAAAGATCGCGAATCACTGAATCTTGACGTGGCGCAGACGCGCGAGACTGACCAGAGCGTGAGACGTGCCGACGAATCGCTCGAGCTGAAGATCCAGGAGGCCTATAGCTGGCTTATTTATCCGCGCGTTGATCTTTTCAGCGGCTCGATGGATATCGTTTGGGAAACAGAGCACGTTGAGGGCGGCGGCGAGAATATCGTTGCCAAGATGGCGCGCAAACTTGTTTCCGATGAGGCGGCCATCAAGACTTGGGCGCCCGCCCTGCTTAAGATGGAGCTCGATCGAGTGCTCTGGAAGGAAGCGGACCACATCCAGATTAAGCGTCTGTGGGAGTTCCTGTGCTCTTATTGCTATCTTCCCAGGCTGTCGTGCTATGGCGTGCTCGAGGACGCGATTCAAAGGGGCCTGGGCTCAAAGGAATACTTTGGCCTTGCTGCAGGCTTCTCGGACGATCGCTATATGGAGCTGACGCTTGGTGAGCAGAAGACTTTTATCAACGAGAGTGACCTGCTGGTAAAACCAGCCGTAGCAACAAGGCAGATTGAAGAGGAAGAGGCTGCTGCTCGCGCTGCGGAAGCGGAGGCTGCGCAGGGTTCCAGCAACGGTGGACATGGGGTTACGTTTGGCCCCACGACGACCGAAACCGTAACGGATACGGACGGTAGGACCACGGTTGTCGACACAACGCCAGTGGTGGTACAGCCCGCGAGGCAAAAGACATCCTTCCATATGACGGCAAAGCTCGACAACACTCGTGTCAACCGCAACATTCAGACCATCATGGACGAAGTGGTGAGCCAACTAAACATGCTGGGCGGTGCCGACGTACAGCTTTCGTTTAGTGTCTCCGCTCATGTCGAAGACGGAATTCCCGTGCAAACAGCCCGAGCAATAAGCGAGAACTGTTCCACGTTGGGCATCAACGACTATAAGTTTGGGGAGTAAAGGTTATGGCAATCAATAGGACAAGGATTCTTTCCTTTGGGACTTGCGAAAACGTTGGCGACGGTCCCGAGTCGATAGTGGTGCATGTTCGTGTCGATACACATAGGTGTGGCGAAAAAGATGACGCATGGATACTGGCGAGTGCGTTTTTGGGATGCGGTGACGATCATATTTGTGCTCAGGTGCAACAGATGGCTGATTTTCAATACGATGAATCGGATTTGGTCGCAGAATGCGAATATGAATGCCGGTTCGAAGATTCGTTAGCCTTCTGGCAAAAAGCCATGGCTGATGCCGATAATCTGCGCTTGAGTCTTGTTGAGTACACAAAGGCGGGAGATGTTACTGACTGGCAATTCGTGAGGGATGAGGCGTTTCCAGAGAAATGCTCATGGACGTTGCCCGCGGACACCATTAACGTGCCCGCCTATGTCGAAACGGCTGCTCGGGAATTGAAGGAAGAGCTGAAATTGAAGAAATAGATTTTGCACACGCCATTTCCCGTGTAGAGGGCATAACGAATCGAAGCATATCGATGAATTGTGGCTGGCTTTTCAGCGAACGGCTAGAAAAATGTCCTATCAAATAAATGCACTTCGCCGACACTTGTGTATGTCAAAAGGTATAGACAAGTGTCGGTCTTTTGACATCGTGTGGCCTGAGAAACTGTATGTGATGGCAGCCGACGTTTACGGCGTTGCGAGTGTAACGGCATGAAGACGTGCGCAGAGCAGCCTCCGCCCGTCTACACCCCCGCAATCCCGCGCGGCACTCAGCAGCTCGTACTCCCTCTGGCTCCACTGGCGCAGCTCGGCCGCGCGCACGGCGTCGCGGCACAGGTCCAGGAACACCTCGGCTCCCTCGCAGAAGCGCTCGCGGGCAAAGTCACCCGAGCCGCTTGCGACGCACGAGCCGTCGGCAAACAGCTTCCAGCTGGACGGCTCACGCGAGTCGTCTCCGAGCAGCTTGATCTGCAGTACGTGCGGATTGCCGGCAGCGCAGAGCTCTTCCTCGAGCACCTGCGCCGTAAAGCGCATCTGGTGGGAGAGGCTGCTCTTGACCATGGCCGAGGCATAGCTGCTCGGCTCGTCGAGAAGATGCATTCGTTTTGGCTTGGCTGCCAGGTTGTGGAAGTTGCGCTCGCTGCGCACGGAGAAATTGTCCATACGGACTCCTTTCATCGATGTTGGCAGGGCCACCGTGCCTCTTGGCCGGTTGGCGTCGGGATCGTGGAGCCAACTCTCTACCCCGACTCTGGATAAAACGCGCCCGCTCCTTGCGGGCACGATGGAGTCTATCAGCGCATGCGGACAGAAATCAAGCGCCGCCTGCGAAATGATGCGCAGACGGCGCTTGATTTCGCGGCGATTATTCGGCCTACATCCGGAAAGGTGTCGAAATCGGCACCTCAAAAGTACGGAAAAGTGTCGAATCCGACGGTCTCAACATCCGGAAAAGTGTAACCGGATGACAAAACAGCACGTAGAAGCTGGTGCTACATATGGACGCTTCAGCCGCCCCAGCCCCCGCTACTCGTCTCCGTCGTTGGGGTCGCCCTTGAGGGTGTTGATGTCCAGGTACTGGTTGTCGTCCTCTTTTTGCTGCGTTGCCGATTCGGACGCGGTGGGGCTGCGGAATAGCTGGAATCCCTCAAATGCGATCACGCCGAGTAGGGCCACGATAATCGCGATAAAGACGATCTTTGCCGCTTGGGGAAACTCAGAGAAGTGCGGCGGCTCTTCCTCGGTGTAGAAGTCGGCAAAGCGCTCGTCGTCGGTGCCGCGGGTATACGACGATGCCGATGCGGCCTTTATGCCAGCCTTGTTGTGCTCAGGAGCGGACGCGTTGGCAAACGGGCCGTTATCGTATGCGCTCGATGCGGATCCGTAGCTCTCGGTCTCAATGCGGGAGGCGCGGGGCGCGGCATCAAAGCGGTCATCGTGCGCTGTTGTTTCGTTGTAATCGGAGTCGCGCTCCTCGGCAGCTGCAAACAGCGGGTTGACCGGAATATCGAGCGCCGGCATGCCGGCCGAGGTCTCGTCCAAGTCGGCCGCGGCCCAGGAATCGAAGGCAAACTGGCGGTTGGCGAGGTCGTCCAGATCCATAACGGGCGGCTCGAGTTCGGGCTCGGGCTGGGGTTCGGGAGCCGCGTGTGTCGGCTGCTGCGGGGTGGCATACGCGGGTGCGCTGCTGGGCGCATGGCGCTGTGCCGCCGCGGCAAGGAACGCCGCCGTCTCGGACGGATCGCTGGTGGGGCGGGGCGCAGGGGCGGCCTGGCGCGGTACCTGCATGATGGGGCGGGTGGCAAAGTCATCTGCGGGCACGGATGCTGGCGCAGGCGTAGTGGCCGGAGCGGGAGCAGCGGCCGACGTAGGCTTTGGGCCTGCCGGGCGAACCCCGCCGCCCATGAGCTCATCGGCGGTCCAAGGGCGGTCGCTCATCACGTCGTCGAGGCTCAACGCAAACAGATCGTCTTCGCCCTCGTCAAACGCGCGTTTCGCATGCCTGGCGGCAGAAGCGAAGCCTCCGCGGCCGTTGCGTGATGCGTTGCTCGACCCCATTTTGTCCCATCCTTTCGAAATGCTCGCATTCATCGATTATATGGAACTTGCCTTGCGGCCGACTCTCGGATTCGCGCATTCCAGAACTCGCGCCCAAAAGGGGAGGGGCGCAGGCGCGCTGACTATTTGTCGCCGGCGGCAGCCTTTGCCTCGTTGAGGTAACTATAGAAGCTGTATTTGGAGATGCCAAAGAACTCGCAGGCGCGTTCGCTCGACTTGGAGATGAGGAAGGCGCCGCGACGGTCGAGGTAGCCAATGGCGCGGATGCGCTCGTCTTTGGTCATGAGCGCCGCGGGCTTGCCCACAAACTGCTCGCACTCGTGCAGCAGGTCCTCGAGCAGGTCGCCGATGTTCTTGGTAATGGGCTCGGGCTCGGTATAGCCCGTGCCGCCGGTGCCGGTAAAGGCATCGAGCGAGCGCTCAAAAGCCTTCATGAGCGTAATGTCAAAGTTGATGCCCAAAATGCCGACGGGCTTGCCCTCGTCGTTGCGGATAAAGATCGTCGACGATTTGAGCAGCTTACCGTCGGTGGTTTTAGTGAGGTACGGCTCGCGGTCGTGTACGTCGGTGGCGCCTTCGTGCATGGACTCAAACACGATATGGCTGGGGCCGTCACCCAGTTTGCGCCCGCTGACGTGGCCGTTTTCGATCACTACGATGGAGTGGTCCACGTCCTCGGTCTCCAGATCGTGGACGACGACTTCGCAGTTGGGGCCAAATTGGAGCGCCAGACCGTGTGCGAGGCGCTTGTAAAACTCAATCTGTGCGGGGGTCATGGGTACCTTCCTAAAAATTAGTTTGGGCTCACTGTGCCATAAACCACACATGACCGCAAACAAATCCATCAACAAGGCAATTCATGACCGTTCGGCGGCGAAAAAGTACCGATTACGGCAACAAACAATTCGTTAGATATACCAATCAAAAAGTGTGATAGAACATTACTAACAAACTTTTTGTTTGGCATCCACATAAAAGTTCAGTCGTGTGAATGGGATCGGGCTGAAACGCGTATGCGGGGGCCGGCAAGAGAGGACTTAAGGAGTTCACCGTATGGCCGATAAGATCCAGTGGGCGGGCAACACGATGCCCAAGAGCGATGACAAGCACTTGGGAATCATGAGCCTCGACCACGTGAAGAAGGCCCGTGCCTTCCACCAGTCGTTCCCTCAATATACCGTCACTCCGCTTGCCCGTCTGGACGGTCAGGCTGCGCGCCTGGGCCTGTCCAACCTGTGCGTTAAGGACGAGAGCTATCGCTTTGGCCTCAACGCCTTTAAGGTCCTGGGCGGCTCGTTTGCCATGGCCAACTATATTGCCGATGAGACCGGCAAGGACGTTGCCGACTGCACCTTCGATTACCTGACCTCCGATCAGCTGGCCGAGGACTTTGGCCAGGCCACCTTCTTTACCGCCACCGACGGCAACCATGGCCGCGGCGTGGCATGGGCTGCCAACAAGCTGGGCCAGAAGGCCGTCGTTCACATGCCCAAGGGTTCCACTAAGCCCCGCTTCGATAACATCGCCGCCGAGGGCGCAACGGTGACCATCGAAGAGGTCAACTACGACGAGTGCGTGCGCATGGCCGCTGCCGAGGCCGACGCCTGCGAGCGCGGCGTCATCGTTCAGGACACCGCCTGGGAGGGCTACGAGAAGATCCCGTCCTGGATCATGGAGGGTTACGGCACCATGGCTTCCGAGGCTGCCGAGCAGCTGCGCGAGATGGCCATCAACCGCCCGACGCACGTGTTTGTCCAGGCTGGCGTGGGTTCGCTCGCCGGCGCCGTGGTGGGCTACTTCACCAACCTGTATCCCGATAACCCGCCCACCTTCGTCGTGGCTGAGTGCGCGCCTGCCGCCTGTCTGTACAAGGGCGCTGCCGCCGGCGACGGCGATCCGCGCATCGTGGACGGCGACATGCCCTCCATCATGGCCGGTCTGTGCTGCGGCGAGCCCAACATTCTGGGCTGGGATATCCTGCGCAACCACGTCACCGCCTTCGTGTCCTGCCCCGACTGGGTCACCGCTCGCGGCATGCGCACCCTGGGCGCTCCCGAGAAGGGCGACCCGCGCGTCATCTCCGGCGAGTCCGGCGCTGTGACCACCGGCCTGGTCGAGACCCTCATGCTCGATCCCGAGTACGCCGAGCTCAAGGAACTCATCGGCCTGGACAAGACGAGCTCCGTGCTCTGCTTCTCCACCGAGGGCGACACCGATCCCGACCAGTATCGCCGCATTGTTTGGGAAGGCGAATATCCCACTTGCTAATCGTTGGGGCGGAGTAAATAGGTATCGCTCCGCCACCTCACAGGTAGATTCCTTCGTTTGAAAGGTTATGAACAATGGCTAAAGAACTCGATTTCGACGCTATCAAGGCTGCTGCTGAGTCCCATCGTGCTGATATGACTCGCTTCCTGCGCGCTATGATCTCCCATCCCTCTGAGTCTTGCGAGGAGGGCGAGGTTGTCGCCTGCATCAAGGCCGAGATGGAGAACCTTGGCTATGACGAGGTCAAGGTCGATGGCCTGGGCAACGTCATGGGCTTTATGGGCGAGGGCGACAAGATCATCGCCATCGACTCCCACATCGACACCGTCGGCATCGGCAACATCGAGAACTGGGATGCCGATCCCTATGAGGGCTACGAGACCGACGAGATCATCTACGGCCGCGGCGGCTCCGACCAGGAGGGCGGCATGGCTTCTGCTACCTACGCTGCCAAGATGATGAAGGACATGGGCCTCATCCCCGAGGGCTACAAGATCATGGTCGTCGGCACCGTCCAGGAAGAGGACTGCGACGGCATGTGCTGGCAGTACATCTACAACAAGGACGGCATTAAGCCCGAGTTCGTCATTTCCACCGAGCCCACCGACGGCGGCATCTATCGTGGTCACCGCGGCCGCATGGAGATCCGCGTCGACGTTCACGGTACCTCCTGCCACGGCTCCGCTCCCGACCGCGGCGACAACGCCATCTACAAGATGGCCGACATCATCGCCGACGTCCGCGCCCTCAACAACAACGGCTGCGACGAGTCGACCGACATCAAGGGTCTCGTCAAGATGCTCGACCCCAAGTACAATCCCGAGCACTTCGAGGATGCCCGCT
>CABUJH010000014.1 GCA_902491895.1 uncultured Collinsella sp.
GGACTACCAGGGTATCTAATCCTGTTCGCTCCCCCAGCTTTCGCGCCTCAGCGTCGGTCTCGGCCCAGAGGGCCGCCTTCGCCACCGGTGTTCCACCCGATATCTGCGCATTCCACCGCTACACCGGGTGTTCCACCCTCCCCTACCGGACCCAAGCCCGGAGGTTCCGGGGGCGGGCGGGGGTTGAGCCCCCGCATTTGACCCCCGGCCTGCCAGGCCGCCTACGCGCGCTTTACGCCCAATGAATCCGGATAACGCTCGCCCCCTACGTATTACCGCGGCTGCTGGCACGTAGTTAGCCGGGGCTTCTTCTGCAGGTACAGTCTTGACTCTTCCCTGCTGAAAGCGGTTTACGACCCGAAGGCCTCCGTCCCGCACGCGGCGTCGCTGCGTCAGGGTTCCCCCCATTGCGCAAGATTCCCCACTGCTGCCTCCCGTAGGAGTCTGGGCCGTGTCTCAGTCCCAATCTGGCCGGTCGGTCTCTCAACCCGGCTACCCATAATCGCCTTGGTGGGCCGTTACCCCGCCAACAAGCTAACAGGCCGCGGGCCCATCCCTCGCCGTCAGGGCTTTCCCGGCACCCCCATGCGGGGGTCCCGGAGTATCCGGTATTAACCACGGTTTCCCGAGGCTATCCCGGTGCGAGGGGCAGGTTGCCCACGTGTTACTCAGCCGTTCGCCACTTTATACACACCCGAAGGTGCTTTAACCGTTCGACTTGCATGTGTTAGGCGCGCCGCCAGCGTTCATCCTGAGCCAGGATCGAACTCTCCGTCCAAAATATATGGGCTTCGAGCCCGTCCGGTCCTCTCAGTTCATCGCTGATCGGTTCCGTTCGATTCATATGGTTTTAGTATAGGAAAAGGAATTTCTCGGGGCCGCCTCTCGGCGGCCTTGCGAAAAACAAATCCAAGTTAGACCATTTCAAATGGTTCGATGTCTGCCCGGATGCGACACTGAAGTGAGTGTCCATCCTCGCAGTATCCGGTTCTCAAGGTGCACGCTTAGCGGCTCATCCGGTTCGACCGGGCCGCGCGGCAAGGAGATATATTGCCAGACCGGAGGGCCCCCGGGGGCGGGAATCCAGCACTCCATATTTTGTTCACAAATGAATAGAACCCTCAGTTGCTTCACTGAGGCCGTATTCGAAGCAGCAGCTTCTGATATTGGCGATGACCAGCTGGTTTATAGGTGTTAAGGCATCGGTCATCTCTGGAGCGCCACTTTACTCCAAAAGCATCAGCTATTTGTTTCCCGTCGGTAAAAGGCAGGTTTTGTTCGCCAAGCGTTCTTATATATAGAGAAGTTCGGGTTCGAACCCGTGGCGCGGCAACAAAAAAAGCGACCAACCGGAGTCGATCGCTTTCTTTTCTATGCTGGAGCATCCAGAGGGCGCTTCCGAACTCATTTTCTCGCTGCCATTCATGCTTTCGAAGCACCGTTCGACCTCCGCGGCCTCATGTTTTGAAGATCTGCCGTGTTTATCACTGTTATTAATGAGTGTGTGCAAGTGATCCTCATACAGATACGTGCGATTCGCCAGAGAACTGAGATGCATCTTTCTGCAGCCCTCGTTGCCTATCCTCGCATCTCTCAGGTCTTCCGGAAACTCACAAGCAGTCTTAGGGCCAATTTGTTTCTGCTTTCAGAGACTTGTTTGAGAGTTTTTAAAGACAGTTCAAAACAATAAGTGAGACACCATAAAGCAGGGCAAGATGTGCCGGATAGAAAATGTAGAAGAAATATTTGAGCTTCAGCCCTCGCTTGCCATTATAAAGATTGATGAGCAGCAACGAAACGACCGCGGCAACAACATCAGGATTAATTACATTAGCTGTAGCAAACTCAAATCCGCCGCCAACTATATGGCATGACGAAAGGAGCACTGCGCATACTGCAGCAAAGAACATCTTGGCCTTGCTGTCGTGGAATAAATAGAACGCAGCCACAAGCAGAATGCCATACACACCGCCATCTAGTTTAGTGTATTCAGCTGCCAGTGCTGTCAAAACAATCAGAGCAGTTTCTGCGATGTACCTTTTCCATTTTGAAAGACTTTGTATCTTTCCCAGAATAATCAAAAAGACCAAGGAAAGCAGGAGCTCACACATAACATTTTGTTGCCGAAGGTCAAATAGTTGCCCGGTTTGAACGAAATCGTATATGGGCTCCGCAATGATTGCGAAGACAAGCATATTTCGCAGGTACTTCTTTATGTCATGAGTATGAAAAAATCCCTCAACTATCAAAAAGCAAAATAAGGGAAATGCAATTCTGCCAAGAACATGAAGCACATCCGAAGCCTCGCTTAGAATCGCCCACTGTTCGTCTGATATCTGACTGTACGATGCGTGAGTCATGATTCCATTGGTCAGGACGATCCTGCTTACATGATCGAGAACCATCGAAATGGCTGCTATTATCTTTAATGTGCTGCCGCTAATTCCGTATTTATTTGTTTTCATTTCGTATTCCTTTCTTTGGATGGGCCGTCAGGGGTTCAGCCTGCTCCGCAGGCGGCCGCTGCGGCGCTCCGCGCCCCGACGGGTTCGAACCTGTGTCGCGGCAATAAAAAAGCGACCAACCGGAGTCGATCGCTTTCTTTTCTATGGTGGGCCGTCAGGGGTTCGAACCCTGGACCTTGGGATTAAAAGTCCCCTGCTCTGCCAGCTGAGCTAACGGCCCGCGGGTGGCATTGTACCACGGTCTGGGACTATTCCCAACTCCATTGGCCGTTCTGGAAAATCACAACTTCACGTCCATCAGGCGTAATGCCCGTAATATCGATGTCGTCCGTGCCAATCATAAAATCGACGTGCGTGCTCGAGACGTTTACGCCATGCTCCAGGAGCTCCTCCTTGGACATGTCATACCCACCCTCGATGCATTCGGGGAAACCGACACCTAGCGCGAGATGGCAGCTAGCGTTCTCGTCATAGAGCGTGTCATAGAACAGAACGCCGCTTTCGCGGATCGGAGTGTTCTTGGAAATGAGCGCGACCTCGCCCAGATGAGCGGCACCTTCATCGGTGTCAATAATGCTCGCAAGCGTCGCCTTGCCCACACGGGCATCGTAGTCCACTACGCGGCCGGCCTTGAACTTAATCCAAAAATCGTCAACCTTGTTACCGTGGTGAATGAGCGGCATAGCCGAATACACGATACCGTCGGCACGCATACGATCAGGCGAGGTGAAGACCTCCTCGGTGGGGATGTTGGGGAAGAAGGGGTGTCCATCGGGCGTCTTACCCTTGCCGCCGGCCCACTCGTGACCCTTCGTCATGCCAATCGTCAGATCGGTTCCATTTGCCGCGGTGTAATGTAGGCGGTCAAAACGATTGTCGTTCAGGAAACGCAGGTTCTTTTCGAATGCCGCGTCATGAAGCTCCCAGTCGCTCTCCGGGTCCTGGCCATCGGCACGAGCGGTGTGCAGAATCGCATTCCACAGCTTATAGATTGCAACCTCGTCGGCGTCTCCCGGGAACACCTCGTGTGCCCAAGCCACGACCGGAGCGCCGGCGATGCACCACGGATTGATGTTGTAATCCAGTCCACGGCGGAAAACTATGCACTGCGTATTCCTCGCCTTGGATGCCGCGGCCGGCTTGGCTGGATCGATGCCCTTGAGGGCCGCAGGATCCGCACCCTCGATAAAGATAAAGCAGGCACCGTCCTGGGCCAGGGAATCCAGTTGCAGTCGCTTCCACTCGGGCGTCTGCTCAAAATAGCTTTTATCGACATGCTCGTACGTGAGCCTCGTCACGGCATCATCGGCCCAAATGACCGTCACGTGGCCAGCGCCGGCGGCATAAGCCTCCGCGACCACCACGCGGGCAAAAGGCGCGCACTCGACCGGAGACTGAACGACAACCTCCTGGCCGGGTTTGACGTTTACGCCCTTGCAGACGACCAGGCGCGCGTAGTTTTTAATCTTGGGCTCCAGGGCCTTCATGCCCTCCAGAGCCTCTTCGACCGTCAGGGCAGCTCGAATCATGTGCCACTCCATCTATCTATAGAACAGTAAAAAGGCGCGCCGCAAAAACGACGCGCCTTATATCTTAGCGATAAGTATGAATGCAAACGCTACTTCTTCTTGGAGTCCTTCTTGTCCTCCTCGGCAGCCGCACGCTCAATAAGAGCGTTAAGCTTGTTCTCGGACATGCCCTCGGCCTGCGCGCGGTACATGTTGCGCAGGGGACGAATACGAACGAAGTCGTAGATAAAATCACCCAGAATGATGACATAGGACAAAACGATGCCGACCATCTGGACGGGACTGGACACCGTACCGCCGGGAGCGAAGTAGAGCGAAGCCCAAATTGCCACGACGAGTACCATGCCGATGGCGAGCACGGCCCACCAGATACGACGGCGCTTGGTGTAGTCCTCATCCTGCTTGAGGAGGATATTCGACACCGTGTAGATACGATCCTCACGAGCACGCTGCTTGGCCTTGCGGGCGCGCTTCTCCTCCTTGGAGAGACCTTCCAGGTTTTCACCCTTCTCGAGCTCTTTGCGGCGTGCCTTAGACGAAGCCGGCACGACGCGAACGGAGCTCGCTGCCTGGCGGGCGGGTTTAGCAGATGCGGCGGACTTGCGCGCAACCCCGGTAACTTCGTGGGATTGCGTGCGCTTGTTCGTGGCGCTACGGGTACTCACTTATGCGTTCTCCTTCATGCTTGTGAACTGGGAGCCCGTGATGATCTGGAAGGCCTCGCGATAGCGCTCGGACGTGCCATCGATGACCTCGGCGGGCAGGTGCGGGGTCTCCCCCGTCATATCCCAGTTGGCTTTGAGCCAATTGCGGACGAATTGTTTGTCGTAGCTGGGCTGAATCTTGCCCTCCTCGTAGCTGGCGGCGGGCCAGAAACGGCTGGAGTCGGGCGTTAGGCACTCGTCGATCAGCGTAACCTTGCCATCGATGACACCGAACTCGAACTTGGTGTCGGCAATGATGATGCCACGGGTCGCGGCGTACTCGGCAGCGGCCTTGTAGATCTTGAGGGACAGGTCGCGAATCTGCGTGGCGATGTCCTCACCCACGATCTCGCAGCAACGCTCGAACGAAATGTTCTCGTCGTGGTCGCCGATCTCGGCCTTCGTGGACGGCGTGAACAGCGGCTCGGGGAGCTTGGAAGCCTCGGTCAGGCCCTCGGGCAGCTGAATGCCGCAGACGGTGCCGTTCTCGTCATAGGTCTTTTTGCCCGAACCGGTCAGATAACCGCGGACGATGCACTCGATAGGAATCGTCTGGGCCTTCTTGACCAGCATGGCGCGGCCTGCGAGGTAGTCACGATACTCGGCAAACTCCTCGGGGAAATCCGCCGGGTCGATGGAAACGAGGTGGTTGGGAACGATGTCGGCAAACTTATCGAACCAGAATGCCGAGATGCGGTTGAGCACCTCTCCCTTAAACGGAATCTCGTCGGGGAGAATAAAGTCGAACGCAGAAATGCGGTCGGTGGCGACCATCAGCAGGTTTTCGCCGGCATCATAGATATCACGAACCTTGCCACGGGAATCCGGACGACGCTCCATCGTTGTCACGTGAGTCACTCCTTACCTAAATACGACAGTAATGCGGGTTCTTCCCCGCACGTTCTCGCAAACTCGGAGCGGCAGGGACGAAACCCCTCCTTCACCGAATAGCGAAAAGCTAGTGCTCCATTGTAGTAGATGCCGAGTCCGCCGTGTGCTCGCGAGGCAGATGAATCGTAAAAGTCGTACCCTTTCCAAGCTCCGACTCCACGGATATGTAGCCGTGATGACGCTCGACAATCTGCTTGGTCACGGCGAGGCCCACGCCCAGGCCACCCGCCTCGCGGGCGCGACTGGCGTCGGCACGCCAAAAACGACCGAAGATGCGCGACAAATCATCCTTGGCGATACCGATGCCCGTGTCCGAAACCGCGATATCGACGTGCTTGCGGTCGCTGAGCACCGACACCACGACCCAACCCCCCTCGGGGGTATAGCGCATGGCGTTACTCAAGAGGTTGATGACGCATTGCGTGATCATGTCGGGATCTGCCTCGACAACGTCATCGTGACCCTGCGTCTCATCTGCAAAGCGCAAACGCAGGTCACGGTCGGCAAACAGGCGCTCCTGGCCGTTCACAATCGATCGCACGAACGGAACCATGTCCACCGGCTCCAGGTTGAGCGGCACGGTGCTGTTTTCCATGCGCGACAGATCGAGCATCTGCTGCACCAGACGGGCCAGACGACGCGTTTCGGATGCGACTGTCTCCAGGTGTTCGTCGTCGGTGGGATACACACCGTCTTGCATGGCCTCGACCGTCGCAAGCATGGCCATGAGCGGCGTGCGCAGCTCGTGGGCAACATCAGAGGTCAGGCGCTTCTCGTGCTTCATATCCTTTTCGAGTGAGGTGGCCATCTCGTCGAAGGTCTCGCCCAGCTGATCGATCTCATCATCGCCGCGCAAGCCCGTACGAGCGGACAGATCGCCGTCGCGAATTTGCTTGGCCGTGCTCGTAATTCGATGAATCGGCTTGGTAAGCATGCGCGACACAAGCGCTCCGATAACGACCGAGATGCAGACGGCCACAACCGCGGCAAGGGCCATGGCGTTAAAGGTCTTCTCTCTGAATGCCGAGTCTGCCCTGGTGAGCAGGGCATCGGAGCCAACCGCCCACAATTTGACCTGACCCACGTGCTCGCCGGAGGACGTCACGATCTCAACGTTGGCAACACTATTGGAATCGGTGGGAGCAGACGAGACTGGGCTGTGCGATGCCCTCTTTCCGCTCGCATCGTCGGTCGTCGCCTGATTTTCGCGTACATCGGCAGTAGCGCTTGCCGAGGGCCACGAGTCGTCGTAGACGATGACGCCCTTTTTATTGACGACCTGCATACCAAGATCGTCGGACACCAAGCTCGATGTCGCGACCGTACGCAGCTCCCCCGCGGTCCAAGAACCGTTTTCCTCATATGACGTTGCCAACTTTTCGGCAGCGGAATTGGCGATTTCGACAATATTGGAGCGCGTGTAATCCGTAAAAACCGTGCCCCATACAACGGAGACTACGCCCACCAATACCAATACCGTCATGAGCGATGTCAGGGCAAAAGCCAGGGCCATGCGCGAGGGATAGCTCATCGTCGGCCGTGAATCGGAACGAGGCGTGTTCCAACTAGCCTTGGAACCCGCCTCGTTCTCCTGCTTATGCTTTTGCCCGATTTCAAAGCGCGCAGGTGTCATATGTGATTTCCTTTATTTCTCGTCCGACTTATCGGTCTTGGCCGGAGCCTCGAAGCGATAGCCGACACCATGGACGGTGTAGAGCCACTTGGGCTTCTTGGGATCATCGCCCAGCTTGGCGCGAAGATTCTTCACGTGGCTATCGATGGTGCGCTCATAGCCCTCAAAGTCATACCCGAGCACTTTCTCGACCAGCTCCATGCGGTTATACACACGGCCGGGATGGCGGGCAAGCGTGGTGAGCAGCTTGAACTCGGAAGCCGTCAGATCGACTTCCTTGCCCTCGACCAAGATCTTGTGGCCCGAGATATCGATGACCAGATCGCCGAAGTCGAGTACCTCGACGGCGGGCTCGTCGGCCTGATGGGCACGGCGGAACAGAGCGCGAACGCGGGCGACGAGCTCGCGCGGCGAGAACGGCTTAATCAGATAGTCGTCGGCGCCGAGCTCAAGACCGATAATACGGTCCTCGATCTCGCCCTTAGCCGTCAGCATGATGATGGGGACATCCGAGGTATCGCGAATGGTGCGGCAAACGCGCTCGCCGGGAATCTTGGGGAGCATAAGGTCGAGCACGACCAGGTCGAACTGATGCTTCTCGAACTCCTCGATCGCGGACTGGCCGTCGCCGACGCCCACAACCCAGTAGCCTTCGCGCTCGAGATAGGCAGCGACGGCGTCACGGATTGCCTTCTCATCCTCGACCAGCAGAATCTTTTTTGCATCTGAAGCCATAACACGGCCCCCCTGTCTCAATTAGCTAAGAACAAGCCCATTTTAACGCACCTGAGCCCGCCGGATGCCGCTATGACGCGGCAGCTCGGCGGGCGGTACTCACAATTACAACGCGTTTATTCCCCTGTTGGCGCCTTTTTAACCCCTCTAAGCTTAAAGAGAGAATAGGCGTGCAGTGACCGTCTCTGGTATACCCTGGCTGTTGCGCACCGTGGCGTACGTAAGGAATGAGTCCGATTTTCCCGCCGTAGCTGGATAATCGCCATACTCCAAAGCGCGGTCGGGCGACAGCAGCGAGCCATAGGTCTTGGCAGAGGTGTCGATCAGGAAATGCGACGCCTGTACCTTAACAAGGTATTTATTCTTCTTGCCAGCCGCACATGCGAGCGGCTCGCGTGACAGAAAGAGGTACGGCCCTCCCTCATTACCGATATACGTGCCCATATTGCCCAGGCTGCCCACGCCGCTATAGGCCGCCTCGATAGAAAACACGAAGGTATCGCCCATATACACGGCCTCGAAAGGCGAGACTGACGAGGGAAGGACTAGCTGGGCACGCTTGGTGTTGTTGCCGTCGGTCAGATCGATTGCCGTTATGCCGTAGTAGACGCCCTCGTCGTTGCGGACACGCGGCGAGATGGTCAAAATGCCGTCGCTCGCGCGCGGGGCCGATGCAAAGCGGCCCGTCGATTTCCAAATTGTCTCGGCCTTGGATTCATCAAGTGAGCGACGATAGCAAAACGAATCACTACTCGTTTTATTGCCGCCTGCCGAAGGCATTTTATACCAGATGACTGATGACCCGAACGCCGTAAACAGGGGCGGATCATAGTCCTTGCCACCTCGATCGAGCTCAACCACATCGCCAGAGAGCGAAGCGCCCGACAGATTTTGAGCGTAGAGCTTCCACGATGAATTGGCAAAGTTCATCTCAACCCACGCGAATACGCCGTCGCCGGCGCGGACATCGTAGAATGCATATCCCGTGCCCTCGACAGGATCCTCGATTAATGTGGTAAGCGAGCCATCGCCCAGATTGAGCACACCGAGCGTGTTGGCGTGCAATGCCGATGCGGGCGCCATCATCGCCGCGGCGTAATCGCCGTCGCAGTAGTACAGCAGCGTACCCAGAGGCAGCGTCCACGACGCCGCCGGCTCAAGATCGATGTCGACAGCCTCATACTCATCCGTAATCGAGATAATTTTGGAATCGTCCTTGATAACCTGCGGCTCGCCGGCGGCATCATCGCTGGTACCCGTTTTTTTCGAGCATCCGGCAAGCACCGTGGCAGCGCCCGCGGCAGCCCCACCGAGCACAAAGCCGCGACGCGATATTCCGTTCTTGATGTGATCGGCGATACCCATTAGGCGATCTCGGCGCGAGCGGCCTCGATGGCGCGCGTAAGCTGGTCGGCGCAGGAGGTCTTTTTCATACCGCAGGTATTACCGGCGAGAACCTCGATTACGCGATCGGCAGGAGCGCCCTCGACCAGCTTGGAGATTGCCTTGAGATTGCCGTCGCAGCCACCGGTAAACTCAACGCCTATCACCTTGTTGCCGTCATCGGAAAGGTCAAGGTGAATATTGCGAGCACACACGCCCTGAGGCTTGTAATCAAACGAAATCATGCGATCCCCTCTCAGAATGTTATTCGAGACGACTATTATCCCCGTCTTTCCCTAAATGCAACGAGGCGCTTTGCCGGCAACACACATTACCAGCAAAGCGCCCTAAAAAGCTAACGTTATGCCCGAACCTACTCGAAGCTCAGCTGCTCCAGACGATCAAAGACCGTGTCGATACGGGTGAGGAAGTCCCATGGATCAAAGATCTCGTCGAGCTTCTCCTGGCTGACGGTGCAGCGCGGGTCGGCCTCGAGACGCTCCTTAAAGGTGGGGCCGGAGACACAATCCTGTACCTCGTGCCAGGTTGCCATGGCGTTCTCCTGCACAATGGCGTACGCGTCCTCGCGGGTGATGCCCGTATCGACGAGGGCGAGCAGCACCTTGGAGGAGAAGATGAGGCCGCGGGTCTTATTGAGGTTGGCCATCATGCGGGCAGGGTACAGCTGCAGGCCGTCGATAACGCGGATGAGGCACTGGAACATGTGGTCGAGTGCGATGAAGCTATCGGCCTGGGCGACACGCTCGGCAGAGGAGTGCGAAATGTCACGCTCGTGCCACAGGGCGACGTTATCGAAGGCGACCTGGGCGTTGGACTTCACGACGCGCGACAGACCGCAGACCTTCTCCATGGTGATGGGATTGCGCTTGTGCGGCATGGCGGAGCTGCCCTTTTGGCCCTTACGGAACGGCTCCTCGGCCTCGAGCGTATCAGTCTTCTGCAGATTGCGGACCTCGGTCGCGATGCGCTCGCAGGTGGCTGCGGTGGTGGCGAGAACGCCGGCGAGATAGGCGTGATGGTCGCGGCTGATAACCTGCGTGGACAGCGGGTCGTGAACCAGGCCCAGGTGCTCGCAGACGTACTCCTCGACAAACGGCTCGATGGAGCTGTACGTGCCGACAGCGCCCGAGATGGCACCAAAGGCAACGTTCTTGCGGGCATCCTCAAGACGGTCCAGATCGCGCTTGAGCTCCCAGGCCCAAGAGCCAAACTTCATGCCAAAGGTCATCGGCTCGGCATGGATGCCATGAGTACGGCCGGCGCAGAGCGTGTTGCGCTCCTCAAAGGCGCGACGCTTGCAGATCTCGCCGAGTTTCTTGACGTCCTCGATGATCAGGTCGCAGGCCTGGGTGAGCTGGTAGCACAGGGCCGTGTCGCCCAGATCGGAGCTGGTCATGCCATAGTGAACCCAGCGGCTGGGCTTGGGGTCGTCCTCGGGAACATCGGCATCGATGTATTCCTTCATGTTGGTCAGAAAGGCAATGACGTCGTGGCGCGTGACTTCCTCGATCTCATCGACCTTCGCCTTCTCAAAGTTGGCATGGTCGCGGATCCACTGGGCCTCGTCTTTGGAAATACCGATCTTGCCGAGCTCCGCCTGGGCCTCGCAGGCCAGAACCTCGATCTCCTGCCAAATGGCGTACTTGTTCTCGAGGGAGAAGATGTGTCCCATCTCCGGGCGGGTATAGCGATCGATCATAGCGGCTCCTTTTTGGTTATTGGCACGTTGGTCGTAACCCAACCATTGTACCGTGCGCAGGTGCAAGTATGGGCAGCAGGCATTAACCTAACATTTTGGAATTGGAGCGACCATGAGGACGTCCGCGCATTTGCTTCGCAAATACGCACCGGCTGCGGTCGGCAGACCCGGTCCGCACACACGCACGGGCACAGCGGGTTGGACCCGACGTTCCCGAGGTCCCCCGTACTCGATGGAGCGGGCAACGGGACATCCGCGTATTTGCTTCGCAAATACGCACCGGCTTCAGGCGCCTGTCGGCGCCTTCGCCTGCTCGCTACAAACGCTTCGCGTTTGCTTAACGCTCGCACCCTGGCGGGTTCGAGCCCCGGCGCTTGGTAGTAAAAAGCACGGCAACGTAACGCTGCCGTGCTTGTGCTTTTTACTGGAGCGGGCAACGGGACTCGAACCCGCGAGTGTCAGCTTGGGAAGCTGATGCCTTACCACTTGGCGATGCCCGCTTGTGTGTTGGCTAGTATAACGCGGTTGTCTTGTTCGATACAAGGGTGGTGATGCTTGTTTTAGCTGTGGAGATTCGTTTGAAAATCGCGTCAATTGTGGAGACGAGGACCTTTAACCTCCTGTTCTCCCTATCTTCTACCTGCACTTTTGCTTGATTGTTGTATTTGAGCTCAATTTGTCAGGAATTGGGCAAGCTTTTGGTCAGGCTCCGGTACTTACCCGCATGAACCTCGGGGGTAGCCTCATCCTACGCGTCGCAGCCTCCCCGTGCGGCGCACGAGGGATAAGGAGCAGCCATGTCCAACGCACCCACGCACTCTGTCCACAGCGCAATCGCAACAGGTCCGCTGCTCCTGCTCCTCTTCCTGCTTTTCGGCTGCCTGGCACCGGGAACTGCATTTGCCGTTGATGGCTACGATCAGCTCGGCTTCCGCACTATTAGCGATGATTGTGGGCCCTTCCTCATCGGCAAGTATGAAGCTCAAGACGCCTCGATTGCCTACTGCATGAACCAGGAGCGCCCCGGCCCCACCAAGCCGGGCGGCCCATGGCTCAACTTTGATCAGGGCTGGGTGTGGCTCGACGACGAGTTCGCGGCAATCGTTTGTCACGGATATCCTACCGCCACGTCGTTTGGCGGTTACCATCTTTCACCCGATCGCGCCCGCGCCGCCACCCAGCTTGCCGTATGGATGCTCAACGGCACTACCCATGTCGACGGTACCTACTCTTACACGACCGCTCAGGGCAAAACCAAGAGTGGGCACTTTACCACTGACAATGAAGTCGTGGCGGCGGCGCGGTGGCTCCACGACAGCGCAAAATCAGGAAGCATCAAAGCCGCTCCGCACCGCGCGCGGCGCTATCTAGGAGCCGTATCGGGCGGCAGCAAACGTCAGGACATGCTCTATGTACTGCCGGCGGTCTCTGTTTCCTTCCAAAAGCAGTCTGCAAACGCTGCCATTACCAGCGGAAACAATACTTATCAGTTTGCCGGGGCAACATTCGATGTTTTTGAGAGCGCCAGCGGCGCGCGTGTCGGCACCATCAAGATGGACAGCAACGGTCGAGCGCAAGCAACACTTCTGCCCAACACGGCATACTACCTAGTTGAAACGAAGGCGCCGGCCGGCTATGTCCCCCGCCACGATCGTATTGCCTTTACCACGGGGAATGACGGCGGGCGGGTCGCCATTGATGAACAGCCCGGCACCATCAACCTGCGTATCGTAAAACTCGATGCCGCGACGAATGCCGGCCCCCAGGTGGGATCTTCACTCGCAGGAGCAGAGTTCACGTGTGTGTCGCAATCAACCCCTGGATGGGCACAAATCCTCACGACCGACGAAAGCGGTCGGGCCGCCCTCGCCGATGTCCCCTTAGGAACCTTTACCATCTACGAATCAAAAGCCCCCGAGGGCTACCTGCCATCCAACGACAGCTGGACCTATACCGTTGGAGCCGACCAGCTCGGCGATTCAGGCGTGGTCGAGATCGAATCTCGCGTTTCCGATATCCCCATTGCGTTTAACCTTGAGATTTCCAAATTCAAGGATTACGGCAATAGCGACCAATCCGGCCTGGAGCAGCCGGCGGGTGGTGTTGTCTTTGAGGTTGTCAGCAACAGCTCTCAGCAGGTTGTTGGCACACTGATCACAAACATCTATGGCTTTGCCTCCACCAAAGATCAGCCCGAAGCATGGTTCGGCACAGGCAAGCGACCCGCCGGTGTCCACGGAGCCGTCCCATACGACCGTGCCGGCTACACGGTTCGCGAGGTTCCGGAAACCGTCCCCGAGGGTTTTAAACGTGCAGGGGAATGGACCGTCGGGGCCAATCAGATTTCCGACGGCGCCGAGCTTCAATATATCGTGGACAACCACGCTCTGTCGACGCATCTCCAGATTGTAAAACGCGATGCCCAAACAGGCGCTTCTGTTCCCCTAGCCGGATTCACCTTCCAACTCCTCGACAGCAATCACGAACCTGTCTCACAAACTTGCTGGTATCCAGCACATAACGTAATGGACACCTTTACGACTGACGCGACCGGGACCGTCACACTGCCCGAATCGCTCGTGCCGGGCACCTATTATGTACGCGAAACCTCGGCCAAAGAGCCCTATCTTGTCGGCGAAGAGATCGAGGTAAACATACCCGCCGACATGAACCTAACGCCCGTTGCAATCGCCTCGTATTATGACCACGCCGCGACCGGAAACATCAGGATCGTTAAAACCGATGCCATAGACGGCAGCAGCCTCGCGGGCGCCGTCTTTGAGATCCGTGCCTCGGGTGATATCGTGCGCCCCGACGGTAGCATTGCCGCGCTCGACGGTGAGACTGTCGCGACCGTCACGACGGATGAAACTGGAGAAGCACGCGCGGGCAACCTCCCACTGGGATCTGGCACCGCACGCTACGAGGTTGTCGAGACTCAAGCGCCGGCAGGCTTCTTGCTCGATCAGACAACCCATATTGTCGACCTTACTTATGCCGACCAGAAAACACCCGTTGTAGAAGCACGGCTTAACGTGTCCGACGATTACACCAAGGTTGATATCTCCAAGGTCGATGCAAGCGGTGAGCAGGAAGTGGAAGGCGCACAGCTCGCCTTATATGGTCCCGATAAAACCGAAATAGACTCCTGGACCTCATCCGACAAGCCACACCGCGTCGAACATCTTGCACCCGGCACCTACTCGTTGCGCGAAATGATGTCTCCGCGGACCTATGACCTTGCCGAGGAGATAACGTTTGAAATAAAGGATACGGGAGAAGTCCAATCCGTCGCGATGAAGGATGCGCCCATCGAGATCAAGGGGCAGGTCGACAAGCGTCAGGAACTTGTCCAACCTATCGAAAAGGGCCTGTTGGCTAACGGCGATGGTAAAAACCGTGCCGCAATGCAAACCAATACGGATGGGCTTTTCTCCTATACCATCGACGCTCGAAACGATTCAACTACCTGGGTTGATGAGTTCACAATTACCGATGATCTTGAGTGTGCCGAGGACGATACGGCGAGATTCGTCTCAATCGAAACCCCCGTCGCCATCGGCGACCTCAATGGTCTGTGCAACGTGTGGTATCGCACGACGCCGTTGGACTCGACAGACGTCGATGAGCCGGCAAACGCGACACTTGACGATGGGCACGAAAATCCTTGGCTTGAGTCCGACGAAGTAAGGGAGAGTCTGGGTGAGGATTGCCGCCTCGTCGATTACGACGGCTGGCACCTCTGGAAGGCGGATGTCTCGACCACGGAATCCACCACACTCGAGGCGAAAGAACTCGACCTTGCGTCCAATACCGTCGTAACGGGCATTCGAATTGAATACGGTGCGGTAGCCGCCGACTTTACGACTCGAAGCGATGTGGATTCTTGGACCCGCGATGATCTCAAAGATGAGCACGACGACCTTGACGATGCCAAAGCAATCCTTGGCACAGACGCTCGGGGCGCAGTCGTACACATGCAGGCAACATCGGCTTATACGCCCCAAACCGCACTCACCAACAGCGCGCGCGTCGATCTTTGCCGCAACGGTGGCGGCGATAAACTTGAGTCACATGACGAGGACAGCGTCATTCAACGCTGTACCCTACCGCAGGACCTACCGGCAACAGGATCAGTTCCCATCGCCGCTTGCATCACCGCGCTCCTGACCTCGGGTGCCGCAGCCCTATGGTTCGCTCGCCTTAGGTCGATCCCAAAGAAGCGCTAGCGCGATGAAAAAGCGGGCGAGCCAGTCCCCCTGGCTCGCCCGCTTTCAATCATGTAAATCGCCGTATCTACTCTGCTGACGAAGATCCACCATCAACGATTGCCTGCTCGGACTCAGGAATCCCATCGGCACCCGTACTCTGTTCTTGCTCCACCTCTTCGCTGATTGCGGAGGCGGGGGTCGAGCCCTTTGCACCCACGATGTAGGCAGCCCCAAATCCTAACGCAATGGCAATCAAGGTCAAAATCACGTAGACAGGCCAATGGCGCTTAATATACGAAAACACGTTGACTCCTTAGAGCTCCGTCTACGAACGGCGGATAACCTCGGTCACGACCTCGGATACCGTGGCAATGTTCGTCGGGTTGACATTGTGGGGCAGGTCGTCCTCGGTACGAGCGCAAGCCAGACGCGTGCCGTCCACGCCGGCGATGGTGAGGGCTCGGCGGCTCGCCTCGAGCGCGGCATAGGCATCGGTCTTGGCATAGGGCATCTCGAGCGCGCCACAATCGACATGGAACGACTTGCACACCTTGCTGACCAGGTTCATGATGCGGCGATCGCCCTTGAGCAGCTGCTGTTCGCCCTCGACCGTCACCACCGAAAGCCTACCGGCGCCGACGGATTCAAGATTGATGAAGAATACGCCGCGGAGCTTATCGCGATGCGAAGCCAAGAAGGCCTTCATGCCGGCGCCATCACAATCCGAGGCGCCCGTTGCCACAAACCAGATATCGTGACCGAGCAGCTCATCATCGCCCATAGAGGCGACAGCCGAGAGCATATCTTCGGAAGAAGCGCCATCGGAAGACGTAGCGCCGCCCTTCCAGCCATCGTTATCGTCCTCGAAGTTATCCCACGAACCGATACCGCGACCGGACTTCTTGGCATCGTAATCGTCTGCGACGCCCAGCCAATCACTCATGCTGTCCTGCTCGTTTTTCCTTTTACGACCGAACAGGCCACCCAAGCCGCGTTTGCGAGACTTGGGTGCCGCCGGGGCGGGAGCCGAAATGGTCTCGATCGGCTGCGCGCCCGACGCAACGGGCATAGAAGGCGCAACGGGTGCCGATGTGGGTTCGGGACCCTGGGCAGTAGCAAAGGGGTCGTTGACCTGGGCAGAGGGATCGGGAAGGTCGAACAGCGACGTGCGAGACGCAACGTTTGCCTGCTTCATAGACGGCAGCGACGGATCGGGGACCGAAGCCAGCGGAGACGAGGAAGGTGCAGGCGACGGTGCCGACGCCGGATCGGGAACATTCATCTGCGGACGCGGCGATGCCTGGGAGGAAATCTGGGCCATAAGGGAATCGACCGTTTCGTCCTGGGTGGGAGCGACATTGGCAACCGTGGCACCGGAACCACTCGGGGTCGGCATGGTGAAAATCTGCGTGGAGTAAGGCCTCGACTCATCCGTCTCGGGAGTCTCGGAAACCGCAGGCACTTCCTCCTGCTCGACCTCGGTCGAATCACCTTGATCGGCTGCCGCGTATTGCTCTTCGTCAGAGTTGGCCTCGACGGACTCGTCCTCGGCGGCATCTTGGATTTCGGCAGCATCAATGGGCTCGTCATCGTCTGCCGCGTCGCCCTGCTCATCGGAAACAGGAAGGGGCTCGGCAATTGCGGTGCCTTGCTTTTCAAACGTTATCGTGGAATCGAACTGCGCGGCATCAAACGACATGGTGCTATCGACGTGCTGCTGAGCCTCGAAAGACGTTGTTGCCTCAACAACATCCGCTGACGTCGGTTGCTGGGACTCAAAGGACGTCGTAGCTTCGGCAGCGTCGACGGGCCCGGACTGCATAGCCTCGTTCTGCTCGAACTCTTGCGCCGCGCGCTCACGTGCCGCCTCGGCTGCCTGCTGCTGAGCGATAGCCTCCTGCTCGGCAGCCTCGCGTGCGGCAGCGCGCTTCTCCTCGAAATCGTCGACAAATTTCCTGCCCTTTGCAAGCGCACCCTTAAAGAAGCTGGAAGCGCTGGCGCCAATCGAAGAGAACGCGGATGCAATATCGGCATGGGGCGTTGCCGCGGGAATCTCGGCAGAGAAATCAGTATCGCTCTCGTAAGACACGCACCTCGGCTGTTCAACGTAATCGTCGTCAGACTCGTCCGCAACGTCTTGCGCCGGCGCGGCGGGAGCCAAAATGTCCAGTCCTGCCGCGGGATCGATCGCGGACACCGCCTCGGGCTCGGCAACGGCAGCGGTAACCGCGGCAGACTCATCATCCGCAGTGACAACGGGCGCAGGCTCGGGCTCAAACGTCGGCTCCTCGCCCTCCTCGTAATCGAGCGTGCAGGACTCGGGAAGCATTCCGAGTGCACGGATGGCATCCGAACCAAAGCGAATGTTGCCGGCGGCGTTGCGATAGAGCTTGGGCTCGGGCTCGGCCGCGGCAGGCTCCTCCGCCGGCTCAGCAGCGGGAACCTCGTCATTGAACTCTTCGGCCTGGACAACCTGATTCTGATCCTCGGGCACGATGGCGCCAATCAGCGTCTCGTCGGCAGACGCACCCTCAAAGCCCTCAATCTGCTCGTCAAAAGCCTCGCCCTGTTCGGGCTCGGTTTGAGCGTCGGGAGCAATCGGCTGACCGAACTCGTCCTCGGCGTAGGTAGGCTCTTCGTACTCGATGGTGTTGCCGTAGTCGTTTTGCTGCTGGGCCGCGGCATACTCCGCCGCCGCGCGCGCCATTTCCTCGGCACGACGTTTCTGCTCCCCAAAATAGGTATCGAACGGAACATCGTCGGGAAACTCGTTCTCGCCCTGGAAGGGAGCAACGTTGTCCATAACGCCGAGCATAGCGGCGACAGAAGACTTGTTGCACACCGCGCCGGACGTATAGGGAAGAACGTGGCGGTTAGAGATGATGTTTGCCGCGTTGGCAAGTGCAACGAGGGAAGCGAGGATCGCGACAATCCACAGCAGAACCTTGAGCGCGCCGGGGAGCGGCAGGATACGCAGGATGGCAACGGCAGCAGGGGCAATCGTGGCAACGGGCAACAGCTTGGCGATGAGCGCACGATACGAAGCATAGGGCTCGCGGGCGAGCAGCTCAGCACGGGGAGAGTCGTAGTGTGCGACAACGACCACCGGGCGGTTGCGCGGAGACGCGAGCGGGCCCGAGGCCTTGTGGTAGGCGATGACATTTTGGCTCACGCCCGTCTTGCCCAAGCGCGAAACCACGGGGTGGCCCGTGCGCTCGAGCACGTAAAGAACGGCGCCGACAATGGCCAGCAAGGTGCCGACCAAGCCGATACCGCCGCCGATGCCCATCAGCAGGGCGCCGGCAAACGCAAGAATACCGGTAACGGCAAATGCCAATCTACTGGGCGCCGGGGCATTGAACTCCTGAACCTCGGGGTCAAAGCCGTGGTTGCGGAAGATCTGAGCGATATCCTCGGCAGCCAAGCGCTCTTCTTCGCTGCATGCCGGCGTAATGCCGGTGTTCTGCAGCAGGTGGTTAATATAGTTCTGGGTGTTCGCCATGTGCGCTCCACATCCATAATCCGACAAATAGGCCCAATGCATGCACATTAGAACCGTATATAGTCGAAAGTATACCCCGAGCGAGCGCAAACGACCGAATTCGGGCCATCTTAACGCCTCGAGCGGACAAGGATATAGCCTAATCTCCATATCGGACTAAAATCATGGCAGCAAACCACCTTCTCATGCGAGGACTCTATGACGGCAAGCGACGCGACCGCGACAATTAAAAAGGGGAATTCGGAGCCCGGTTTCGATAAAACGGCTCAGCGCATCCTCAATCTTTTCTTTGTGCTCAACAGCTCCCCCGAACCGCTGACGACCGAGCAGATCGTCTTGGATTCTGACCTGGGATATGGCTCGGGCAATATCGACTCGGATAAGCGCAAGTTTCGGCGCGATCGTGACAAACTGCTCGAGCGTGGCATCTTAATCAAGGAGGTTCGCCCCGCCGGTGCGCAGGAGACCGAGGAAAGCTCGTGGACAATCGACCGCGAGCACACGTTTGCTGCAGGCGGCCTCATCACCGCAGACGACGCCGATATCCTACTCAACGCCATCGACCAGACGCTAGCGGCCGGCTCTTCCACCTTTGCCGCGCCGCTTGCCGATATTCGCTCCAAAATTGCCTACCTCACCGGCAGGACGACGGTGGACGAAGTACCGATCCGCCGCTCTCCCACCGTCGATGCGGTATGGAGCGCCTTTGCCGAGCGATGCGCGCTGCGATTTTTATATCAGAACGGACGCGGCGAGCAGAAAGAACGTACCGTCTGTGTCTACGGCATGTTCGAACGCGAGGGCGTGGCGTACTTCTGCGGCCTCGACAATGTCACCGACGACATCAGGACATTCCGCTGCGACCGTATCGTTCGCGCATGGCGTCCTTCGAAGGCCTACGCCATCCCTGCGGACTTCAATCTCAACGACTATCTGTTCTTTGAATTCGATTTCGCCGACCGACCGCCCGTTGCAGCCACGTTCTCGTTCGCCCCTCAGACGCAGATCGATATGATCAACGGCCTCACGCGCGGGCGAGGTGAGCTCACACACACCGATGCGGGATGGATCTGGACCGTTGACGTGCGCGACCTTGAAGCCGCCGCCTCATTTTGCATGGCCCACGCCATGGACGGCATGAGGCCCATGGCCCCCAAATCGCTCAAGCAGGCGTGGAACCACCTCATTGAAAGGACGGTGCACGAGTATGCCCGTGCGTAAACTCACCAGCGAGCAGAGACTCTCGCGCGCCATCGACATCATGGAGGCCCTCTACGCCGCCGGCGAGAGCGGCATGACACGAACCGAGATTTGCGGCCGCTTTGGCATCACGGGAGTATCGCTCGACGAGATTCTCGAGATCGTCTCGACGCTCGCGGACCGAGAATCTGGTGCGCGCATCATCTGCGAATGCCACGGCGAGCGTGTGGTCCTCACTGGTGACGCCGGGCGTGTGCTACCGTTGCGCTTGAGTGCAGCCGAGGGCGCTGTGCTCAACCACGAACTTGAATCGTTGGGGATCGAGCCGCAGACGGCAGCTCGGATTCGACACGCCCTTCTACCCGAAGAGCTCGGCTATAACCAGCGCGTCTTTGACACCGTCAACCACGGGTCGCACTGGCAGCAGCTGAGCTGTGCCATTCAGGACGGCGTTCGCTGCCGCATCTCATATCGCTCGATGGACGATGCACGGCCACGCGAGCGTCTGGTCGACCCCTTGCGCATTACGGCAAACGGCGACCAAACATACCTGATTGCCTGGGACATCACAGTCGATGAGCAGCGCACCTATCGCATGGATAAAATCGAGGGACTCACCTTGACGGAAGACTCCGTCGTGTCTCACGCACCGGACGTCGCATCCCTCCACGATTCCCTTGCCCGGACGCAGCGTAGCGCAAAGCTCTTGATGCCATTCGATATGGCGGAACATCTGGACTGGGCCGGCATCACCCTAATCGAGCGCAGCGGGGCAGACATGGCAATGGTAACCGTGCATTACGGCTCCGAGCGTTGGCTACTGAGCCAGGTAATCGCAGCGGGCGGAGCCATCCGCATCTTGGATGACCCCGCCCTGTCAAAGCGTCTGTGCGATATGGCAAAAACCCTCGTTTGTCCGCTTTAGCGCCGCCGTTCGTGGCGTGCACGCCACAGTTGCAGATAGTGCCCGATCTGCGCCGATTCGATGCGCTGGTAGGAGCTCGTGGGCAGCGACGTTAAGAACTTCTTTCCGTAGCCCTTCGTCACCAGGCGCGGGTCGGCCAGAATCAGCACGCCGCAATCGGTCGACGAGCGGATAAGGCGGCCAGCCGCCTGCTTGACCTCGAGCACCGCCTCGGGCAGCGAATAGCGCGCCCAAGCGCGGTCTTCGCGCAGGTTGCGCTCGCACGAGAGCGGGTCCGTGGGGCTCGAGAACGGCAGCTTGGGAATGATGACGCAGCGCAGTGTCTCGCCGCTGGCGTCGAATCCCTCCCAGAAGGCCTTAAGAGCAAAAAGCGACGAGGTCGGCTCGTTGATAAACCGGTCGCGCAGGCGACGAGGAGATGAGTTGCGCTGCTGGCAGTTGAGCTCCAGACCCGCACGGGCCATCTTGGGCTCAACGCGGGCGTACAGGTCTTCCATGTCGCGCCGATTGGTAAACAGTGTGAGCACCGATCCGCCCATGGCAAGATGGGCGTCGACCAGCACGCGCTCGAGCGCCGCAAGATAGCTCTCACGATCGCGCGGATCGGGTATATCGCCCGCAACGACTACAGCCATGTTCGAATCAAAGTCGTAGCTCGAGTCCAAGTGCAGCGATGAGGATGTCGAAGCACCGATGCGATCGAGGCCGACCGCGTGGTTAAAGTGTTCAAAGCTTTTGGACACCGTCATGGTCGCCGAGGCAAAGATAGCCGTGTGAACCTCGGGCAGCCACTCGGTTGCCAAGGCCTCGCCAATGTCGATGCGCTCTGCGGTCATTGACTCTCCGCCGGCACGCAACCTGCGATTGACCTGCAGCGAATACACGTAGTGTTCATCGGTGCCGTCGATGATGAGTTTGAGGTTCTCGGCCAGCTCGTGCAGGCGGCGCGAGATATAGCCCAGGTCGACAACAACCTCGGGCTTGTCGGCGGCGACAGCCTGCACCAGCGCGTCGACGCTCTTGTCAGCTTGTTCCAATGCATCGATGGCAGTGTAGGCCGACGGTAAGAAATCATGCCAGTCGTCAGATTCGCGCAGCTCGGGGCCAATCCATAGATTGGCATTGTCATAACCCCCACGGGCACGGCGGCCGAGCTCGCGAACGCCATCGAACACGTCGGCGATTGCCATGCTCGCGCGCGCAACCGTCGACGTCGCCTTGGCAGTAAGGCCCAGATAGAGCGTAGAGCCCTCGGAGGTTGCCAAATCACGGGAAACCTGGCTTAGCGCACCGGTGCTCGAGCCACCCAGGCGCTCAAACAGAACGCGTGATTCGTCCGCCGACACCACGCGCGCCCACTGACGGCGCGCCTCGCGCTCGATGGAATGGGCCTCGTCGATTACCCAATGACGAATCGGAGGTAAAATCCTGCCCTCGGCCGCGACATTGCGGAACAGCAGGGAATGGTTGGTGACCACCACGTCGGCATGCGCCGCACGACGGCGAGCGCCGTGGACCAAGCATTTTTCAGGGAAAAACGGGCAGAGGCGACGAGCACACTCGCGCGAGGCCGTCGTAAAGTCGGGGCGGTTGACGCTGCGCCACCGAATGCCGAGCGAGTCGAGGTCGCCATCGGCTGATTGGCAGACGTACGCCATAATGACCGCGACCGCCGTGAGCGTGTCCGCCGGATCGCGCTTGGTGGTAATCTCGACCTGGCCGCGGCTCATGCGCTCAAGCTTGCGCAGACATGGATAGTGGTCATACCCCTTGAGAGCGCAAAATGACAGACCACCGTCCAGTTGCTCGGCAAGTTTTGGCAGCTCATGGTACATGAGCTGGTCGGCAAGATTGTTCGACTTGGTCGCAATACCAACCGTGATGTTGTTACGGCGCGCTGCCTCGGCAAAAGGCACCAGATAGGCCATCGATTTGCCGACGCCCGTGCCCGCCTCAATTACACGATGAGTGCCCGTGACCAGCGCATCGCGGACCTCGAGCGCCATCGCGATCTGCTCATCACGCGGTTCGTAGGTGGGATACATGCGATTGACCAGGCCACCTGGCGCATAGTCTGCCTCAATCTCCTCACGACTCGGCATCTTGAGGACCGGCAGTTCGTCGGCGTCCACCCGATCGTCGGCGCGATCGGCCTTGAGAACGTCAGCACGAGCGGCGCTGAGAGAGAAGATAGAACCAGGGTTCTGCCCTGCCAAGAATGAGAAGATAGGACGATAGGACCAAGGCACATCCGGATGCATGTCGGCTAGGCGCGCCATGAGGCCCTGAGGCAAGTCGGTGAGCGCCACGAGCAACACGCGCCATACGCCACACAGGGCGTCGACGTCGGCATTGGCACGGTGTGATACCGAGTCACAGCCAAACAGATCGGCCATAAAAGACAACTTGTGCGATGCCAGGCGCGGAAGCGCGATGCGCGACAGCGCCAGCGAATCGATCCAGATATCGCTCACGTTGACGCCGCCTTTGACCGACTCGATAAACGAGCGGTCGAACGTGGCGTTATGTGCGATTACCGGGCAACCACCGACAAAATCGGCGAGAGCGGCTACGGCCTCAACGGCCGACGGGGCATCTGCCACATCGGCATTTGTAATGCTCGTGAGCTCGGTGATCTCGGCGGGAATCAGCTGCTTGGGATGCACGAAGGTATCGAAGCGGTCGACGACCTCGCGGCCCGAAAGACGGGCCGCCGAGATCTCGATCAGCTCATTGTCCTGCACCGAAAGACCTGTGGTCTCGGTATCGAGGACAATCACATCTTCCTCGATAAGGCCGAAGGACTGCGTTTTGGCGCGTTCGGCAAGCGTGGCATAGGAGTCGATGACAAACTTCGGCGTTCCTGACGAAACCGCGTCCTCGATTAGCATGCAATGCCCGCTCGACGAAGGCCCATACGAATCAGGCTGTCACAGACCTGCGGGAACGTCATGTCGTCGGTGTGGCGGATCTCGTCCGGATACAGCGACGTATCGGTCATGCCGGGAATGGTATTGGTCTCGAGGATAACGGGGCCGTCCTCGCTCACGATAAAATCGCTGCGCGAGATGCCCAGGCAACCGAGGGCCTTGTGAGCAGCACAGGCAAGCTCCTGAGCGCGAGCGTAATTCTCGGGTGAAATCTGCGCCGGAATGCGATGGATGTCCGTAGGGTCGACATATTTCACGTCCAGATCGTAGAACTCGCAGTCCTCGGGTTTGCGAATCTCGACAATCGGCAGAGCGCGCACGTCGTCCTCGCCGTACACACCGACGGTGATCTCGGTACCCTCGATGCACTTCTCGACCAGCACTTTGTCGCCGTACGCAAACGCCTTGGCGATTGCCGCGGGCAGCTCGGAGGGCTCATGGACCAGGGAAATGCCATAGCTGGAACCGTTGACGGCCGGCTTCACAAAGCAGCGCTCGCCACAAACCTCGACGATATGATCGATATCGACTTCATCGCCCACCTCGAGCGCGAGGCCGGGGGCAATGGGAATGCCCGCCTTGGCGTACAGGAGCTTAGAGACCTCCTTGTCGGCACCGCAGGCGCTGGCAAGCACGCCCGAGGCCGTGTAGGGGATACCCAGGGTCTCCATGGCGCCCTGCATGGCGCCATCCTCGCCGCCGGCACCGTGCATGGCGATAAACGCCACGTCAAAGCCGCCGGTCGCCATGGTTACCATAAAATCATCGGCAGCCGTGTCGAGCAGCTCCACCGAAGTGTAGCCGGCCTCCTTCAAGGCAACCACGACGTTCTTTCCCGAATTGAGCGAGATCTCGCGCTCAGCGGAATGACCGCCCGCCAAGACCGCTACGTGCATGTTCTCTAGGCTTTTACCCGGCATGGGCAGACTCCTCCTCTATAATTTCTGCAGCTGATACCATATTGTAGCGATACCCTCTACGTTTCCCCAAAATCGAAAGGCTTCCATGAATCCCAGGACTAAATCTCAGGACATTCGCGACTTGAGCCAAAACGATATTCGCGAGCTCGTGGCCGAGCTTGGCCAGCCCGCCTTCCGCGCGAAGCAGCTCATCGAATGGGTCTTTGAGAAGAACGTTTGTTCGTTTGACGATATGACCAACCTTCCCAAGGCTTTCCGCGAGCAGCTTAAAGAGGCTTTTGCCTTTGACACGCCGACTGAACTCACCAAGCAGGTTTCCAAAGATGGCTCTCGCAAGTATCTGCTCGAGTACCACGACGGCGTTTCCGTCGAGACCGTCGGCATGCCCCGTCGTAACAAGCTTTCCGTCTGCGTTTCCACCCAGGCAGGCTGTGGCATGGGCTGTGCCTTTTGCGCTACCGGTCTCAACGGCCTCAAGCGCTCTCTGACCGCTCAAGAGATCGTCGACCAGGTACTTCATGTATCCAACGACTTTGGCGAGCGCGCCACGAGCGTTGTCTTCATGGGCCAGGGCGAGCCGTTTGCCAACTACGACGAGGTTCTCAAGGCGCTGCGAATCCTCAACGACCCCGATGGCATCGGTATCGGCGCTCGTCACCTCACCGTCTCTACCAGCGGCGTTATTCCCGGTATTCGCAAATTTGCCGACATCCCCGAGCAGTTCACGCTTGCCGTTTCCCTGCATTCCGCCATCCAGTCGACGCGCAATAAGCTCATGCCCGGTGTTAAGAAGTACACGCTGCTTCGCCTTCACGAAGCGCTTCAGCTCTACACCGAGAAGACCGGCCGCCGCCCGACCTATGAGTATGCCATGATCGAAGGCGTCAACGATACGAATCCCGAAATGCAGGCGCTCTGCGACTTCTGCGAGGGAACGCTGTGCCACGTTAACCTCATTCAGCTTAACGACATCGAGGGTAGCCCGCTCAAGCCGTCGCCGATTCATAAGGTTGAGGATCTTCAGCGTCGTCTTGAGTCCCGTGGCATCGAGACCACGATTCGTAACTCCCGTGGTAACGATATTGACGCTGCTTGCGGACAGCTGAAGCAGCGCTTCAAAGTTCAGAAGAACGCATAGGGGAGTCGCATCCCAAAACGTTTCATGTGAAACATCGAACGACCCCGGTTACAGAATATGCAACCGGGGTCGTTTCATTTATTGACCTTAATTTTGAATCAGCTGCTACCTGTCCCATTTTTACGGCCAAAATAAGGGGTCCTTGTCTCATGAATCAGACAAGGACCCCTCAAAATATGCTAAGTAATTGTTTGGTACCTAATAGCCTACATTTTCCCATTGGTTACTAACCCAACCTTGATTAATCTTGGGATTCTTCGTTACCTGAGCCGTACGCATGGCAACATCTTCTGTCATAACATCCATTTTCTTCTTGGATGTATCGACAATATCTTGCGCACTACGAAGCAAACGACCTCGAAGTTCATCGTCTGTCGCGATCTTATAGCCAGCAAAGGCACCAGCCGCGACAGTCGTCGCCAATGCAATCGCAGTTAAAATCCTATTCCTCATCTTGGCCTCCTTGATCAAACTGAATCATTTCGCCAAGAATACGAGAGAGTTCTTCCTCGTCTTTAAACTCAATCTCAATCTTATTCTTTCCACGCGAGCTCTTAACACGCACGTTGGTATTAAAAACCTGACGAAGCACGCGGGCAGCCTTTTTAAAAGACTGAGGCGTTGCAGGCCTCGGCGTCTTAGGTGTCTCTCCGGCAGAAAACAACGGAGCAAGATTTTCTGTCGCTCTTACGGAAAGGCCCTCTGCAACAACCTTCTCTGCAAGTCGAATTCGAGCGTCCTCATAGGGAACTGCAAGAATCGCACGTGCATGACCAGCAGTAAGTTTGCCCTCAAAAATCATCTGCTGAACAACTTCAGGGAGATCGAGAAGGCGCAGCGAGTTTGTAATTGCAGAGCGTGACTTGCTGACTGCCTTCGACAATGCCTCCTGGGTCATACCGCTGGCATCAATAAGCTGGCGATAGCCCTTAGCCTCTTCGACGGGATTCAGATCAGAACGCTGAAGGTTTTCGATCAGAGCAAGAGCCAGCATCTCTTCATCATTTACCTCTTTAATGATGACTGGCAATTCTTCAAGGCCAGCAAGCTTTGACGCCTGGTAACGACGCTCACCAGCGATGATCTCATAGCCGTTTCCATGCTTGCGAACCAAAAGCGGCTGCAAAACGCCATGTTCTTGGATTGACTCGCTCAACTCGCGAAGTTCAGTTTCGTTAAAGTGAATTCGCGGCTGATTAGGGTTGGGAACGATATCCTCAATAGGTAGTTTTGTTTCAGATGCGGCATTTGAAGCCGATGCAGCCGAACCGCCGGTCTCATACTCGGCCTCTGAGACCAAAGCATTGAGTCCACGTCCCAATCCGCCACGTTTCTTTACACTAGGCACGCTTGATCACCTCTTTTGCAAGGTTCATATATGCTTTTGCACCCTTATTTTGAGGTGCATAGGTAATTACCGGTTCTCCAAAAGACGGAGCTTCGGAGATTTTAACCGTACGGGGGATTAGCGTCTTAAACGCCTTATCACCAAAGTACGATTGAACCTCCTCAACAACCTGATTCGATAGTGAAGTACGCGAGTCATACATGGTCATAAGCACACCATAGGTGTCTAAGCCCTTGTTCAGCCGTGATTTGACCATCTTCATTGACTCAAGCAGCTTCGTAACGCCCTCGAGTGCGTAATATTCACACTGGATCGGAATCAAAACGCTGTCTGCTGCGGTCAAAGCGTTGATGGTAAGCAGGCCGAGCGAAGGAGGACAGTCAATGAAAATAAAGTCAAACTCGTCCTGAATCGGCTCAAGCAAATCTTTGAGGCGGGTTTCACGAGCAATTGCGCTTACGAGCTCAATTTCCGCGCCTGCAAGTTGAATTGTAGCCGGAATAACGAATACCTTTTTACAATTTGTATCAAGAACAAGCGATTCTGCCGGCACATCATTCAACAATGCATCATAGATGCAGTGATCAAGGTCTTCTTTTTCAATTCCGAATCCACTGGTGCTGTTTCCCTGCGGATCAAAATCGACAATCAGTGTCTTACGACCCTGCTCACCCAGTGCTGCTGCAAGGTTTACAGCCGTCGTTGACTTACCGACGCCGCCTTTTTGATTGATGATTGCAATGATACGCGTGTCTTTTGCGCTCTTAGAACGCTTAACGTCGCGAAATCCCACGGTCCCTCCTGGTGTGTATTAAAGCTGTCAAACGGAGGATGTTTCACGTGAAACATTCCGAATCGATATCAACCGCCATGTTTCACGTGAAACACTGCAAGTTGTTAGTATCCATTATGTTTCACGTGAAACATCTAGGCAAGCGGATTCTTCTTTGCCACGCCATTTGCACGAGGCAATGAGACAGATGCTGGATGACTCTTCTTAAGAACAATGAACTCCCTGTGACCCAAGCCTTCAGGCAAATCAATTGCGTCATTCAGAAGCAAAGTGAAGCCGCAAATCTTAGCTGCTGACATGCCGGAAGCAAGCTCCTCATCCGAAGGATTGCCCTTGGTTATAACAAATAGCCCTCCATCCTTCAGATACGGAGCCGCATACTCAACAAGAATCGGTAGAGGGGCCAGTGCGCGGGCGGTTACAACAGAGAACTGCTTCTTATGGCTTCGAGCATATTCTTCAAGACGATCATGAACCGCATGAGCATGTTTCAATCCAAGAGCATGGACAAAGGAATTAACCGCATCAACCTTCTTGCCAACAGAGTCAATATAAGTTGCTTTACGATGCGTGGTTATGGTTAATGGAATACCAGGGAAGCCCGCACCTGTTCCCATATCGAGCAAAGCTCCCTCAGGAGCCTTGTTGATATAGGGGAGCAAAACAAGTGAGTCGAGGATATGAAGTACTGCAGCATCTTCTACGTTAATAATACGGGTGAGATTGGTTGTCTTATTTGTTTCTAGAACCAAATCCAAATGCTGAATACATTTCCTCAGCTCAACATCAGTTACGCTCAAGGAATACTCTTTGCAATAGGAAGTTAGACGACTCAACATCTCGTCAGCCTGCTGATCAGTAAGTACTAACAACGAAAGCTCCTTTCTGACAAAAATCAGTGTATCGAGAACTTTTGACAAAAAAAGGGGACGTGGAAACCACGTCCCCTTAGCATAAGCTCGAGAAGATTATCGAGCAACAATCACCACATGGCGATCAGGGTCAGAACCCTCAGAATGAGTATCGACGGCATCATTGCCACGAAGTGCAATGTGAACCAGTCGACGCTCGTAGGCATTCATGGGCGGAAGCGAAACACTCTTATGAGTGCGAATGGCACGCTCGGCAGCAGACTGAGCCATGGAGGCAACCTTGTCCTGACGGCGGCTCTTGTATCCCTCGACGTCCACTACAACCGGATACCTAAAGCCAAGTTTGCGGCTCACCAGCAAAGAGAACATAACCTGAAGGGCATCAAGGGTGCGACCATGACGGCCAATGAGAACAGCAAGGTCGGGAGCCGTTACATCCAAAATCAGCTCACCCTCGTCGCCCTCATACTCATCGATAGGAGAGTTGGCGGCATCGAAGTGCGAAAGGATGGAACGCAGGATGGAAATCGCAACATCGGCAATGGTGTCGAGCTCCTCATCGGTCAGCTCTTCACCAGCCTTGTAGCGCTGTGCAATCTCGGGATAATCGCCCGCGACCTGCGGGGCAACCTCCTCAAGCATATCCTCGATGATCTCTTCAGACATAACGTACTCCAAAAGTTAGGTACCTAAATAAGATTGATATCCCACTACTTCTTCTTGTGCGGGCGCGGCTTCTTCTCTCGACGAGTGACCTCAACCTGCAGCGGAGCGTTCTTAAGACGCTCCTCCTCATCGGCCTTCGCTTTGTCGATGACCTTCTGCGTCACAAAAATCTGCTGGATAACCTGCCAAGCAGACGAGACGTCGTAGTACAGCAGAACACCAACGGGAAGGCTCCAGCCCATCCAAAGCATCATGACCGTCATGACAACGACCATCATACGCATGCTCTGAGCCTGCTGGCCGGTCTGGTTGCGCGACATATAGAGCTGCGGAATCAGGGTCAGGAGGGCGAACAGGATCAGGCAAACCAGCGCAGGCAGTGCAACCATAAAGCCATCGGCAAAGGAAGCGCTCGGCGTGGTGGTCAGGTCGGGCAGGATGTTGAAGAACGAGAACGTGCCGTCGTTAAAGTACTGCGGCAGGTTGCGCAGCAATGTAAACAGGGCGAACAGGATAGGCATCTGAATCAGCAGCGGCAGACAGCCAGCCATGGGGTTGAACTTGTTCTCGCTGTAGAACTTCTGCATCTCCTCGGCCTGACGCTGGGGATCGTCGGCATAGCGCTCCTGGATCTCGAGCATCTTGGGCTGCAGCACCTGCATGCGAGCCGTCGACTTGGTCGACTTGAGCATGAGCGGCGTCAGCAGCAGACGGATGATGACCACCAGGATGATGATGGACAGGCCCCAGTCGACCGCAAAGGTCTGGATGAGCTTGAGCAGCTCGAAAAGGATGTTAACGATCCAATCCCACATGTAAGTTTTCCTCCGATAGCGAGTGCCCGCTAGGGCACAGGGTCATAACCGCCGACGTGCAGGGGATTGCAGCGAGCGATGCGCCTCACGGCAAGCCAGCAGCCTCTCAAAACACCGTGCTTCTCAATCGCCTGGATGGCGTATTGCGAGCACGTTGGGTAATAAATGCAGGCGTCAGGCAATAAGGGCGAAATAACCTGTTGATATATGCGAATAGGAGCGATGGCAACACGTCGCAAAACGTGATTGCTCATCGCTCCTCCCCGGCAACGCCGGCGCGCTTCATAAGCGAACGCAACGCCTTGTCCATCTCCTGCGGCGAGGAAACCCTCGTCTTGGGAGTTGCAAACAAGATGATGTCATAACCCGCAACGGGAAATCCGCAGCTGCGGGCGGCCTCGCGCATCACACGCTTAGATCGGTTGCGCACGACGGCACAACCGAGTCGCTTAGCACCAACGAAGGCGACCCTTCCGGAGTCGCCTTCGCCAACCGATTCACATATGGTCATTCGAATCAGAGGGTGATTGAAACGACGCCCCTGACTGAACACATGCTCGAAATCTTGCCGAGACTTAATAGTCTTCATGCGAGATGTGTGTATCGCTGCTAGACAGTGAGACGCTTGCGGCCCTTGGCGCGACGACGGGCGAGCACGGCACGACCACCCTTAGTGGCCATACGGGCACGGAAGCCATGGGTCTTGGCACGCTTACGCTTATTAGGCTGATACGTACGCTTCATCTTAAGTTCCTCCTGCTGCATTTCGAGTGTCCGCGGGGACGCGGACGCAGATATAGACACGTGAGCTTGAAGATTGTAGGGAAATCAATGTTCAAATGTCAAGAAATCAAAGGTAAAAGGTTGCGCAGTTCACACGGTTCCCCCATAAGCACAACCGAAATTTGCTCCTCATGGCAACCTTTCACGATATTTCATCGAGTTTTCAACAGGTCATGTTGGCAATGTTGAGAACTTTTCGCCCGTTTTCCAAAGTTTTCAACAAGTTTTGAAAAGTTGTCGAAAGATGAGAAACGTTGCACGGTGAGCTACTATTTGTTCGAAACCTTTTGAAAGATTGTGAGCGGCATGTCTGACGACTTTTACACCATGGTCGATTCCGGAGACCCGGCACCCGACAACGAGCACATCACCGGCGTGCGCGAAGAGCGTGCGGAAGGCGAGCAGACGACCACGCAGGCGCCAAAAGCCATGTACGCCGCGCGCATCGCCGTCTATGACGACATGCTGTCGACACCGCGGGTGATCGTCATTGATCCGCAAGATGTCCGCACGTATTTGGAAGAGACGACCAACACCGTCTACCAGTGCATGAAAGAACAAGGTGGCCATATCTCGCTCATGGTCATCCGCGAGATTGTCGAAAACTTTATCCACGCACACTTTGCCGAGCCCATCATCTCGATTCTGGACGGCGGAGACACCATCCGCTTTGCTGACCAAGGACCCGGCATCGACGACAAGGAACGTGCTTTCGACTTTGGCGTTACCAGCGCAAACAGCAAGATGAAGCGCTATATCCGTGGAACCGGAGCAGGGTTTCCCATGGTGCAGGAGTATTTGGAAAACGCCGGCGGTGCCGTATCCATCGAGGACAACATGGGCAACGGCACCGTGGTTACGGTAAGCCTGAACCCTAAACGCGTGCAGGAAATCGAGCGTGCCGGCGGACGCGGCGCTGCCGTGCGGCCCGAGACGAAGCAGCCCACATATCCCCTGCCGGGAGCTTTTGCGCAGCAGCCCGTGGCAACGCAGCAGATGCAGCCCCCCGTGGGACAGATGCAGCAGCCCGGAATGCTTCCCACACAAGAACCCCAGGCGGCATCTATGTCGATGCCGCCAAGCATGCCAGAGGCCATGCCGCTGGCTGATCAGGATGCAGCAGCAATGCAGCAGGCGACGGGGGCGCCGGGTGGCCAGCAAATGGGCTATCAGCCGTACCAACAGGGATATCCATATCAGCAGATGCCGCCACTGGGGTATGGCCAGCAGTTCCCGCAGCAGTACCAGCAGGGATATCAGCAGCCGTACCAGCAGATGCCGCAGCAGCAGTACAACCCCTGGGCCCAGCAGATGCCTCCGCAGCCTTACCAACAGTGGCCTCAAAGTTTTCAACAGCAAATGCCACCGATGCAGAGTTCTCAACAACCAGCAGCTCAAATGATGTATCCTAATGCAGCAAATCAGCATGCGCAGCCACAACCGGACGTGTTCGTAAGCGATCGCGGCAACGCCGCGCTGGGCTATCTGGCGCAAAATCAAGCGTGCGGCGCAACCGATCTGGCGAGGGCGTTTGGAAACTCGGCCCCCACTTGGTCACGCACGCTCAATGACTTGGCGCAGGCCGGCTTGGTCATCAAGCATGGCCAGAAATACCATCTGACCGAACTCGGCGCCGCTCGCGTGCGAGCTCAGAGCTAAAGAACGGGAGAGACAGTGGACGAGGAAGCAAGCATCATCCTGGGGGATGCCATCGCCTTTTGTCAGCGCGACGGCCAAGATGCACGCCTCATCAACATGCTGGGGCAATCGCGCGCCATAAGCCTGACCGAAGATACGCTCACGATCGAGGCCCCCTCGCGCTTTGCCATCGCGCAGCTCAAAAAGCATCAGCCGACTATTGAGGCCTATCTGGAAGAAATCGCCTTTGCACCGATTGCGCTCGACATCGTGGCACCGCAAGGCGCCGCGATGGAATCCGCTGCCGCGACGGCGCCCGCCACGGCTCCCGCTGCTTCCCCGGCGGTGCCGGCCTCCGCAGGCGACGTGCCGGCAATCGAGCACCAGCACAGCGATGTTTCCCGTGAAACCATGGCACCGTTGCCGACCGCGGCGGCGACGTCAACGAATGCACCCGTCACACACATGCCCATCGCCCACGACGCGGCGGCGGGCGCGGATTCGGGCATTGCAATCAAGAACACGCTCTCGGCCGACGATTTTCGTCGCATGATGAACCAGATGAAGGGCGGAGCGCCGACCAAATCCACGCAAGCTGCGACCCCCGCCTCATCCATGCCAGCACCGACCGTGCCGGCCGAGCAGAATACGGATGGAGCCCCACTCGCCGCGAACTCAAAATTCACCTTTGAGAACTTTGTCTACGGCCCCGAGAACAGCCATGCCTATCGCTCGGCACTCAAGTTTGCCGCCCTCGCGGACGAGCGCGGCACGTGCACATCACTGTTCATCTACGGCAAATCGGGCCTGGGCAAGACGCACCTGCTGCTTGCCATCAAAAACGAGCTCGCCGAGAAGTCGCCCGAGATCAAGGTCAAGTATGCCAACTCCCAGGCGTATCTGGACGACCTGATGACCGAGTTCGACCGTCAAAAGAAGAGCAACGCTCCCATCATGCAGGCGTACCACGGCGTGGACGTGCTCATCATCGATGACATCCAAAACATCATCGGCAAGCGCGCGAGCGTGGACTACTTTTTCCAGCTCATGGACGAGTTCATCCGCAACAACAAGAAGGTCGTCATCGCGGCAGACCGTGCCCCCAAGGACCTGAGCATGGACGAGCGTCTGACCAGCCGCTTCAACGCCGGCATGCTCTGCCTGGTCGCAGAGCCCAGCTACGAGATGAAATACAAGATCTTGCAGCGCTATTACGAGAACACCATCGTCGCCGCTCCCGAGGTAGGCGACGACTCGCTGTTGGCGGCCTATGGGGGCGACGGCGGACACCTGACCGACGAGCACTTTAAACACATGGCCGAGGTCTCGGGCACCAACATCCGCGAACTCGAGAGCTTTTGCGAGCGCTGCGCCGGCGAGGCGGGCGACCGTGAGCGCGAGGGCGGGGAGCTCACCTTTGACGATATCGACGCCATCGCCAGCCAGTACTTCGACACATCGGCCAAAAAGATCAACGTCCAGACGGTTCAGTCCGTCATCGAAGAGCAGTACGGCGTGACGCACGAGGAGCTCATCGGCCCGCGTCGCAACGCCAATATCGCCAAAGCACGCCATATCGCTATCTACCTGGCCATCGAGATGTGCGAGATGACGACCACGGCGGTGGGCGCCGAATTTGGCAACCGCAACCACTCGACCGTCAGCACGAGTTACAAAAAGGTCCAGAAGATGATCCAGGAAGATCGCACCGTCACCGAAGACCTCAAGTCGCTGCGCGATAAAATTACACTGCGCTCGTAGGGAAATAGAGACACCTGTTGAAAACTTGTCGAAACCACGGGCATAAGGTGTCTAAAACCCAACCCGCGATGATGAAAAGTTTTGCGCAGGTTTTGAACGTGGAAAACCACCCCTGTTGCACACAGGTTGCTGTCGATTCTCTTTCTGGGTCTGACCTGCGTCTTTGTGAGTAATCAACAGTTTCGTCAGTGCTATTACTATTATTAAGATATTTATATCTATAGAAAGGTATTAAAAGATGAAGTTTACCGTCAGCCAGAGCTCGCTTACACAAGCCATCGGCGTCGTTATGAAGGGTGTCGCTTCGGCATCCACCCTTCCCATCCTGTCGGGCGTGCTCGTTAAGGCACAAGACGGCATCTTGGAATTCCAGACCTCTAACTACACCATCTCGATCCGCCATCGTATCGCGGCGCATGTCGAAGAAGAGGGCGAGATGGTTATCCCCTGCAAGATGCTCTCCAATATCACCAAGACCCTCCCCGATGCCCCGGTCACCTTTGAGCTGTCCGAGCGCCAGGTGCTGATTGGTTGCGAGAAGAGCTCGTTCCGTCTGAACACGCTCGATGCCAATGACTTCCCCGAGTTTCCAGCCTATGCCATCGAGAGCGCCGTGGAACTGCCGACCGATATCTTGTCCGAGATGGTCGGCCGTGTGTGGCGCGTCACCTCGACCGACAAGGCCCGCCCCATCTTGGGTGGCGTGCACATGAAGGTCGAGAACAACACCGTGCGCCTGGTGGCGACCGATTCCTTCCGCTTGGCCGTGTGCGATACACAGGTCGAGACCTCGACTCTCGAGGGTTCCTTTGAACTCAACGTTCCGGCTGACGCGTTTAACGACGCGCTGAACATCATGGCCAGTCAGGCGACCATCATGATCGGGGCTACCGACACCCAGGTTGTCTTCGAGGCCGGCAACACCACCTACGTGTCGCGCCGCATCGAGGGCGTGTACCCCAACTACAAGCAGCTCATCCCCGATTCGTGCGTGACGAGCGTCAAGATCGACGTCGCCGCCTTTAACGCCGCCCTCAAGCGCGTGGCCGTTATCGCGAGCGCCAACCCCGCCGTCAAGTTCGAGATCGATGTCGAGAACGGGCAGATGGGCCTGTCCTCCATTTCCAATGACCAGGACCTTGCGCAGGAGACGATCGATGTCGAGGCCGAGGGCGAGTCGGGCACCATCGCCTTCAACTACCACTACATCTTCGGCTGCCTCAATGCCCTGTCCAAGGAGAAGGAGATCACGCTGGAGCTCAAGAGCTACTCGCAGGCGGGCATCTTCAAGTCCTACGACAAGATCAACTACCTGTACCTGGTCATGCCGGTCCGCATCTAGCAACTGCCCTATGACCATGTTCGCCCGCGATCTTTCCGTCGCGCACTACCGCAGCTTCGATAGCTATCGCCTTGCCCTGGACGAGGGCGTGACGATACTTGCGGGACCCAACGCGGCGGGAAAGACCAATCTCATAGAGGCGCTGCAGCTGCTGACGAGCGGCGCCTCGTTTAGGCATCCGACCGCAGCCGAGCTCGTCCATGACGGCGTGGGCTCGTGCAAGGTCGAGCTGAGGCTCGAGGGCGACGGCCGCGTGCTTGATATGGGATTGAGCGCGGAGGACGGTAAACGCTCGTTTAGCCGCAACGGCAAGAGATGCTCTGCCGCCGGTGTGCGCGGGGTTCTGCCGAGCGTGCTGTTTTGCCCCGACCATCTGGACATGGTTAAGCGAGGCGCCAGTGTGCGCCGCGCCGCCCTCGACGACTTTGGCATGCAACTGAGCGCACGCTATGCCGATCTTGCGAGCACCTATGGTCGCTGCGTGACCCAGCGTAACGCCTTGCTCAAGGAGGCCTGGTGCTGCCGCGAGATGCTCGGCGCGTGGAACGATTCGATTGCCCGCGCGGGCGCGGCTCTGCTCGTGCACCGGTTGGCCCTGCTCGACCGGCTGGCGGGCCATGTGCGTACTGCCTACGGGCAAGTGGCGTCCGGTGAAGCCGCCAACGTGTCCTATGCGTCCACGCTGGGGGATTTGCCCCAGGTCGATGATCGCGAAGAGCTGAAGGGCTGGGCGTACGAGCGCATGCTGGCTGCCCTTGATGAGCACGCCGACGAGGAAATTCGCCGCGGCGTGACGTTGGTGGGACCGCATCGCGACGAGATTGAGTTTGCTGTGGCGGGTCGCTCCGCCCGTTCATTTGCCAGCCAAGGTCAGCAGCGAACGTTGGTTCTGGCCTGGAAGGTGGCGGAGGTGGCCGTGGCTCGCGATGTCCTGGGCACCGCCCCACTGCTGCTTTTGGACGACGTGATGAGCGAACTCGACGGCGAACGCCGCGGTGCTTTCCTGCGGCTGATCGGCGATGATATCCAGACGGTCATAACCACGACCAACCTGGGGTACTTTACCGATGACCTGCTTGATCGAGCCAAGGTGGTGAGCATGGGTGAGACGTGCTAATTACGAGCGCGAGAGCGAAACGGTCGCCTTCAGTGGCTTTTTGAACGCAGAGCGCCAGCGCATCCTGGCGGCTGCGACCCCTGAGCGCCGTGCGCAGATGGAGGCCGCCGAGGAGTCGCGCGCGGTCTATCGCGCGTGGAACGCGGTGTGCTCGGGCACGCGCGAGGGGCGGCATGTGACGGGCCTGCGCTACCTGCCCGAGTCCAATGAGCTGCTGGTATATCTCGACTCGCCCTCGTGGACGCAGGAAATGACGTTGTTGCGCGAGATCATCCGCGCGCGCATGGAGCGCGCCGGTGCGCATGTGGATGGCCTGGTGTTCAAAACCACCGCGCCCGGTCACACGCCGCCCGCCGCCAAGGAGCGCCTTCGCCCAGCGGCGACCGAGCGCCCGCCGGCCCCACACGCCGACCTCAGCGATGCCGAGCGCACCGAGATTGAGCGCCAAGTGGCGCCCATCGAAGACCAAAAACTGCGCGAGGCCCTCGAGAACGCCATGAGAGCCAGTGCCGAGTGGGCCAAGGGCGTGCAAAGCAAAAAAGAGCCTTAAATCGCATCTGGTGGCCTTGTAGAGCCAAATACCCTCGTTCCCGAGGGTATTTTTTTACGATAAACTAGTAAGGCTGTACACATTTTCTTGACTGAAGGAGGACGTGTGGCAAACGAAAACGATTACGATGGCGGCGAGATTAAGATTCTTGAAGGTCTCGAGGCCGTTCGTAAGCGCCCGGGCATGTATATCGGCTCGACGAGCGCCAGCGGTCTGCATCACCTGGTGTGGGAGATCGTTGACAACTCCGTCGACGAGGCCATGGCCGGTTTCTGCACCGAGATCCAGGTGACGGTCCACGCCGACAACTCCATCACGGTCGTCGACAACGGGCGCGGTATCCCCGTCGACGAGCACCCTGTTAAAAAGATCCCGACGCTCGAGGTCGTCATGACGATTTTGCACGCCGGCGGTAAGTTCGATAATTCGGCCTATAAGGTCTCGGGCGGCCTGCACGGCGTTGGCATCTCCGTCGTCAACGCACTGTCCAAGCGCGTGGTCGTTCAGGTTCGTCGCGACGGCAACACCTACGAGATGGAGTTCTCGCGCGGCAAGACCGTCAAGAAGATGGAGGTCGTGGGCACCTCGGATTCGACGGGCACCACCGTCACCTTCTGGCCCGACGACGAGATCTTCGAGACCTGCATTTACGATTTCGATACGCTGCACAACCGTCTGCAGGAGACGGCGTTCCTCAATAAGAACCTCAAAATCGTGCTGACTGACGAGCGCGAGTCTACTCCCCACGTGGAGGAGTTTTGCTACGAGGGCGGCATCATCGACTTCGTCAAGTTCCTTAACGAGGGCAAGGACGTCCCCGAGGCCTTTAAGGAGCCTATCTACATCGAGGGCAAATCGGACCCGGACGCACCTGTGGCCAAGATGGGCGAGGTTGAGGTTTCCCTGCAGTGGAATAGCGGCTACGGCGAGAACGTCATGTCGTTTGCCAACGACATCTACACCCCCGAGGGCGGCATGCACCTTGAGGGCTTCCGCACCGCGCTCACCCGCGTGATCAACGACTATGCGCGCAAGCAGAACCTGCTCAAGGAAAAAGACGCCAATCTGACCGGCGACGATGTGCGCGAGGGCCTTTCGGCCGTTATCTCGGTCAAGCTGCCCGATCCGCAGTTTGAGGGCCAGACCAAGGCCAAGCTCGGCAGCTCCTATATGCGCGCGCTGACGCTCAAGATCGTGACCGACGGCCTTGCCGATTACCTCGAGGAGCACCCTAAGCCCGCTCGCGAGATCGTCAAGAAGGCGCAGCAGGCCTGCAAGGCGCGCAATGCCGCCCGCAAGGCGCGCGAGGCGACCCGCCGCAAGAGCCTGCTCGAGACGGCGTCCCTGCCCGGTAAGCTCGCCGACTGCTCGGTGCGCGATGCCGAGCTGACCGAGCTCTTCATCGTAGAGGGCGACTCGGCAGGCGGTTCGGCCAAGGACGGCCGTCGCCGAGACATCCAGGCGATTCTGCCCCTGCGCGGCAAGATTTTGAACGTCGAGCGCGTTGGTGACCATCGCGCGTTCTCGAGTGACACCATCCAGTCGCTGATTACCGCGATCGGCTGCGGCGTCACGACGAGTGCCGGCGACGGCGGCGATTTCGATATCACCAAGGCGCGCTACCACAAGATCATCATCATGACCGATGCAGACGTCGACGGCGCGCA